>DDIS01000035.1:0-24331 GCA_002338615.1 Proteobacteria bacterium UBA1844
CCCCCGCCAGCGATGTACGAGCGCGCGGCGGAGGCGCAGCAAAGCTGGCACACGCCGCAACGGTTCGATGAGGCCCATTACCGCCAGCACCTCGGCATCGGCGATTGCGTGGCAGCCGGCACGCTTCATTTCGGGCCCGGCAACACCCTCGAACGTTGCGCCGGGTACGCGCTCGGCAAGCGCTTGAATGAGCCCTGCGCCCAACAGGTCGCCAGACGCCTCACCGGCAACCAGTGCAAACTTCACCTGCTACCGAACGACGCCACGTTCGGATAAACGCAATGACGTCAGCAAAGGTTCGAGTTCGGGCTGGCTGTCCACGAGGCCCGCGATTTCTTCAATTGCATCGACGAGCTTCTTTCCTTGCCGGTACACGATGCGATAGCCGTTCTTGATATTTCGAATCTGCTCCGCACTGAATCCGCGTCGCTTGAGGCCCTCGCTATTGATTCCTTTGGCAACCGCCGGCTGGCCAGAGACCATCGTAAAGGCCGGCACGTCCTGGTTGACACCAGCGTACATGCCAAGAAATGCGTGCGGCCCGACCCTGCAAAACTGGTGCGCGCCGGAAAAGCCGGCGAAAATCGCCCAGTCGCCGACGTGTACATGGCCAGCGAGCGTCGTATTGTTTGCCATGATGCAGTTGTTGCCGATCACACAATCGTGCGCAATGTGCACGTAGGCCATGATCCAGTTGTCGTCCCCAAGTAACGTTTCCTGCCGATCCTGGCTGGTACCACGACTGATGCTGCAATACTCGCGAATCGTGTTGCGCTCGCCTATGACGAGCCGGGTGAGTTCACCGGCGTACTTCTTGTCCTGCGGGTCGTCACCAATCGAGGCGAACTGGTAGATCCGGTTGTCCTTGCCGATACTCGTCGGCCCGTTGATCACAACATGGCTGGCGACTCTGGTACCCGACGCGATATCGACGTGGTCTCCAATCACGGAATAGGGTCCCACTACCACGTCATGCGCAATGTTTGCGCTGGCAGAAATGATGGCTGTTGGGTGTATGCTCATGTGTCGTTTTTTTCGAGCGCCTTGACGCGCTCAAACAGGGTATCAATACGCCTGACGTTGGCCACGAGTCGATTCCATTTTTTCGCGGGCTCACTCGGGAAACTGGATGCGTAGACGCCAGGTTTGGTGATGCTCTTGGTGATCATGCCTTTGCCACTGATAATCGCGTCATCGCAAATAGTGATATGCCCCACGGAGCCTGATTGCCCTGCAAACAGGCAGCGCTTGCCGACGATTGCGCTGCCGGCAAAGCCGGTTTGTGCCGCTATTGCCGTGTGCGCACCAATGCGGACATTGTGTGCAAAATGGCACAGGTTGTCGATACGAACTCCCTCCTCGATGATTGTGTCGCCAAGGGTCCCGCAATCGATCGTCGTATTGGCACCAATTTCGACATCATCGCCAATCCTGACGCCGCCGATCTGTGGCACTTTGACCCAGCCATCCTCGGACATGGCATTGCCAAAGCCGTCGGAACCGAGTACCGCACCGGGATGAATCAGGCAGCGTTGACCGATTGCGACTGCCCGCACCAGAGTCACGTTTGCCAGCAAGCGGCTGTGATCGCCAAGCCTGCACGCAGGACCGACCACCGCTCCAGGGCCGACGTACGCGTGTTCACCAATTACGGCGCGTTCGCCAATATATGCTCCGGCGCTGATCTCGGCCGTTGGCGTAACGTGTGCCGTCTCATGAACGACAGCTGCCGCATGAATTCCCGGGCTGACCGGCGGTGGCGGGTGCAACTCCTGGGCAATTCGCGCAAAGGTCGCGTACGGGTTGTCAGCGAGTAACGCCGCGCACGGGGCATGTTGCGCGTCTTCGGCACGCAGGACCACCGCGCTCGCACGAGTTGCCTTGAGCTGCGGCGTGAGCTTCGGGTTTGCGAGAAAACTTAATTTGCCCGGAATTGCCTCAGTCAGTGAGGAAACACCATCAATGGCGGTATCCGGATCGCCGTCCAGATCGCAGCCATACCGGATAGCCAGTTCACCGAGGCTGATCCGCATGGAACGCTCAGGGCTTGGTGTTGGCAGTGTAGTTGCTTTCGATCGTGCGCAACACTTCTTCCGTGATGTTGACCGCCTTGCTCGCGAACAGCACGCCGTCACCAACAACAAGGTCGTACCCCTGCTCTTGTGCATAGCCCTGTACTTCAACCAGCAAAGATCGCTGCAACTTGCCCAGTTCTTCGTTCTGACGCAGGTTCAGATCTTCCTGGAATTCGTTTTGCATGCGTTGTACGTCACGTTGTAAATCCCGCAGTTTCTTTTCGGCGTTACGACGTTCGGTCTCACCCATCACCGCGGCATCAGTTTTCAGTTTGGCCGTCAGGTCTTCGAGTTCCTTGGCGCTGGCTGTAAATTCACGCTGGCGCGGTGCAAACTCTTCCTGCAAAGCGTCCATGGCCGCTTTCGTTTGCGGTGCACGATCCATCAGCAGTGGCACATTTACTACGCCAATTTTCAAATCCTGTGCTGTCGCTGGAAGCGCCAACGCGCATACCAATGTGAGACTCAATGCGGCTGTCGCCAGACTTTGCTTTACAAAATTCATAAATATCCAATCCTTAAAACGCTTGTCCAATCGAAAACTGGAATCGTTCCAGTTCGTCTCCGTAATACACATCGTTGCCATCGTAGGCATTCAGCGGGAATGCGTAGCTGAAACGAAACAGCCCCAGCGGCGCAAGCCATTCCACGCCGATTCCCACAGACGTTCTCAACTCGTTAAAGGCCGGTTTGTATTCGAGCGGGCCGCCAAGCTTGTCCGTAAACTTAACCTCGCCGGTGTTAAATACATTGCCCACATCATAGAACAAGGTGGCTCGTGCCTGACTTGCCCACTTAGCCGGCAGCGGGAGTATAAGCTCTACCTGACCCGCAACCAACACATTGCCGCCATAGGGGTTACCAAAGCTGTCACGCGGACCCAGGTAAGATTCCCGGTAACCGCGTACCGACTGGGGTCCGCCGCCGAAGTACTGCTTGTAAGGCGGCAGGGCCGTCGTCTCGCCCAGCGCCTCGCCGATCCCGGCTTCGGCATTGAAGCGCACTACCCATTTGTTGGTGATCGGCAGGTATTTAGTAAAGTTGTAGCGCGCTGTGTAGTACTCCACATCGCCGCCCGGCACCGACAAGCCGAGGAACACCTGCTGACGCATGCCGCGCGTGGCGAACAATGCCCGGTTACGGCTGTCATAGCTCCAGCCCGCCAGCAGCTCAAAGGTATCAAACTCAGTGCCGAAAAATACAATACCGTTGCCTAGATTCTGCAGGAACGGATTACCGTTGTTGCGCACCCAGTCCTGCGCCTGCTGCGTGCTGGATGTCGATGACAACAGCTCCGCGTGCTGATACGCGAGCCCCCAACTAATCGACTGGTATTCGGTGATCGGGTAACCGTAGTCCAGCGAGGCTCCCATAGTGGTGGTCGAAAAGTCCGATGATGCAGACGTGAACTGGGTGATGTCCCGGAAGTTCAATGAAATGGTACGGCGCACACCATCGATGGTTCGATACGGATCGGTGTGCGACAAACTGTACAACTTGGAGTATTTCCCTGAATTCAACTCGAGAGCCACCCGGTTGCCGGTGCCAAGAAAGTTTGTATGCACGATACTGCCGTTCAGCAACAGCTTCTGTGACTCCGAATAACCGATGCCACCGGAAAACTGACCCGGCATCCGGTACTCAAGATCGAAATTGACATCGACCAGATCGGGGCTGCCGCTCACAGGTGCGTTCGCCACTTCCACCTTTTCGACATACGGCAAGCGCTGTAGCAGGACCTTTGAACGATCGATCAGCAAGTTCGACAAATAGGCTCCTTCCATTTGCCGTATTTCACGGCGAAGAACCTCGTCTTCGACCTGGCTGAGACCGTGAAAGTTGATGCGACGCACATAGACGCGATTTTTGGGATTGACGAAGAAGGTTACTTCTGCGGTTTTTGCTTCCTTATCCAGTTCCCAGACAGGCTCAACCTCGGCGTTCGCATAGCCTTCTTCACCAAGGCGCATCGACATATAGTCGCTGCTTTGCGTCAGCAGGGCCTGGTTAAATATCGATCCCGGTCGTGCCACGATCAGGCCACGCAGGTAGGCCTCTGGCACCACCATTTCGCCGACCAGTTTTACGTCCGTCACGGTATATTGATCGCCCTCTTCGATAGCGATTGTGACGAACATGTCTTTCTTGTTCGGTGAAATAGCCACTTGCGTGGATTCGACGCGAAAATCGGCGTAGCCGCGATTCATGTAGAACGAGCGCAAGGTTTCGAGATCGCCTTCGAGGCTTTCCTTGGCGTAGCGGTCGTCCTGCCGAATCCACGACAGCCAGTTGGCCGTGTCCAGCTTGAAGTCTGCGCGAATTTCTTTTTCAGAAAACGACTTGTTGCCGACAATGTTGACCTGTCGAATCTTTGCGCGATCTCCCTCTTTCACATCAATCTTGATGCGCACCGTATTGTTTGGCCGGTCGACAACTTCGGTCTTGATCCCAACGCCGTATTTACCTCGATCGTAATATTGTTCGCGCAGGAACATTTCAACATTATCGAGCACCGAGCGGTCAAACGTACGGCCTTTCGCGAGTCCGACGCCGCGCAGCGATTCCATCAGGTCCTCGGTCTTGATGTCCTTGTTACCTTCGATTTCAAAACTTTCGATCGACGGCCGCTCACGCACGGCTATCACGAGCGTATCGCCGTCCCGGCGCATTTCGATATCATCGAAAAGGCCCTGGTCATACAGCGATTTGATAGCCTCCTGGATGCGTACCCGATCCACGTTGTCGCCGATATTGATTGGCAGATAATTAAAAACCGTACCTTCAGAGATACGTTGCAACCCCTCCACCCGCATATCGCGTACGACAAACGAGGCGTCCGTTGCGGCAAAAGCCGGCATCAGCATGAAGCACAGGGTGAGACCTGCGATAAATCCGGCCATTGGGCATCGCAACCGGTCGTTCCACGGGTAATGCGTTTCGCTCATTGCTGTTCCGTCAACTCAAGATGCGGGCAATATCATTATAAAAGGCGAAACTCATCAACAAGAGCAACGCGAAAATGCCAACCTGCTGTCCGAGGATCTGGGCACGCTCTGACATCGGACTGCCTTTGAAAAGCTCCACGAGCTGGTAGACGATTTGACCACCATCAAGTACCGGCAGCGGCAGCAGGTTGAGCACGCCCAGGCTGATACTGACGATCGCCAGAAATCCCAGGAAGTTGCTAATGCCGGCCTGCGCCGACGCGCCCGCGAACTGCGCGATATTAATTGGCCCGCTGATATTCTTGATCGAGACATCGCCCGTCACCATACGGCCCAGCATGCGCAAGGTAAACACCGCCGATTGCCACATTCGCTCTGTTGCCCGGCCAATGGATTCGATCGCACCGTACTTGCGCAAATAAAAATAGTCCCGTGTGTTTTGCTCCGCACCCACGCCCAACTGACCGATGGTGCTGCCATCCTGCTCAACACTGCCAATTATAACGTCGAGGCGCTGTCGTTCCGTTCCCCGGTCTATTTCGATCGACACGTCCTTGCCTGGGCGCGCAGCGACGAGGTCGCGGAGCTCCGCGAAGTTCCTTATCGACACGCCATCGACACTGACGATGCGATCCCCCTTTTCTATGCCGGCCAGTTTCGCGGCGCCGTCGGGGGTTACTTCACCAACCACCGCGGGTGGTTGCCACGGGTCAAATCCCAGGCCCTCGAACAGCATGCCCGGTTCCGTCAATCGGCCGGCCTCGCCCGCGACGTTAATCTCTGCGCTGCGCTGGCCGCCATCCGTGTCAAGAAGGCGCAGCGAAACCCGGCCGTCGCTGACAATCCCGTCCAGCATCGCAACCAGCGCCGATTCCCAGTCCTCTGTTTCGACATCGCCAACCGCTATAATTCGATCGCCCTGTTCCAGGCCGGCCTGTGCCGCGACAGAACCCGGCTCTACGTCGCCTATGGCCGGGCGCATCGTTGGTACGCCGTAAACAAACAGTGCCCAGTAGGCCAGAATCGCGAATAGAAAATTAAACAGGGGACCGGCAAGCAGCACCAGGATACGCGCCGGAATGGGCCGCTGGTTGAACGCGCGCCCCACGTCGCGGGGCGCAACGGGTCCTTCGCGCGCATCGAGAAAGCGCACGTAACCGCCAAGCGGGATCGCCGATATACAGTACTCAGTCCGATCCTCGCCGGCGCCCACACGAGTCCAGATAGGCTTGCCAAAGCCAATGGAAAATCGCAACACCTTCATACCGGACCAACGACCGACGATGTAGTGCCCGTATTCGTGTACTGCGACCAGGATGCTGATCGCCACGATAAAGGCCAGCAGGCTGTTGACTGCATCAAACATGTTCAGACTTTATCGACCTCAATGTTTTGTGGACTGGTCCGGCGCGTTGCAGTTCCCGGCCTGAACGCAAGTATCGTGGCGGCCCCGCCATGAACCGTACCTGAATATGTAAGTCCACGCTTGTTCACGCAAGGCCTACCCAACGCATACCCAGCGCAAATACGGGCGCCGCGGCGGCCACACTGTCTATCCTGTCGAGCACGCCGCCGTGCCCGGGAAACAGTGCACCACTGTCTTTGAGGCCCGCTGTGCGCTTGAACATACTGACCGTAAGATCACCAATAATGGAGACTGCCGCAACTCCCAGGCAGAACGGAAGCAACACCAGCAGGTTCGAATCGACCCAAAAACTGCGGCCTACGATGAGTGCCGCTACCAATAGCAAACCACCCAGGACGCCCTCCCAGGTTTTCCCCGGGCTGATCGCAGGCGCCAGTTTGTGGCGCCCGAAGCGTTTGCCAAAAAAATACGCGCCGATGTCGGCAGACCACACGATGATGAGCGCAAATAGCAATAAGGTCGGACTGACGCGGTACAACAGGACGAGCGCTGCGTACAGCGGTACCAGGACCAGGATTCCGCACAGCCAGCGGCCGACCAGCGGAATGCGGGTCGGGAACACGAATGTCCACACAAGTGCCAGCAGCCACCACAGCAGCGCTGTCTGCAATAAGGGCAAGACACCCTCAGGCCACAGTAGTCCAAGTGCAGCCATGCAGGCTGCAATGAGGCTCACATAGACGATACGAATTAGTCCTGACGGCTTACCGAGAAATGCCGACCACTCCCAGGCGCCCGCGATAATCACCGCAGCGATTGCGAGTTCCGCCGCAATGGGCGGGAGTATGAAAAGGACAACCAGCAGCGCTGAAAACGCAATAATTGCCGTTACAATTCGTTCCCTCAGCATTCGACCGCCCCGAGTTGTTCGCCGGTATGCCCGTACCGCCGCTGCCGCTGAACATAGAACTCGATCGCCCTATCGAGATCCTGCTCGTCAAAGTCCGGCCACAACGTGTCACTGAAATACAGTTCCGCATAGGCCAGGTTCCACAACAGAAAATTGCTGATTCGTTGCTCACCACCGGTGCGAATCAGAAGATCCGGGTCCGGCAACCCGCCTAGCTGCAATTCACTGCCGATGGACAGCTCGTCTATGTCCGCGGCAGCCGCTTCACCCGACGCTATTTTGCCAATGACGCGGCGCACCGCTTCCGTAATATCCCAGCGACCGCCGTATGCGATGGCGACAATCAGGTGCAGACCGTTATTGCCTCTCGTATGTGCTTCTGCCTTTTCGATCTTTCGAACGAGCCCTTTGCCAAGGCGATCGCGTTCGCCAATAAACTCTAGCCGCACATCATTACGATGCAATTCATCGACTTCTCGTTGCAGGGCGTCCACGAACAATGCCATAAGCTTGCTCACCTCGTCCTCGGGACGGCGCCAGTTTTCGCTGCTGAAGGCGAACAACGTGAGATACTTGATGCCACGTTGTGCGGCGTACTCAATTGTTTTCCTTACTGATTTTACGCCAGCCCGGTGCCCTTTGTGACGTGGCATGCCGCGCTTTTTTGCCCAGCGCCCGTTGCCATCCATGATGACCGCAATATGAACCGGCAGGTTCGAGGCTTTCGCGTCGGTACCCGGCACTCAGATTTCCAGCAACTCGGCCTCTTTCTCGGCCAGCACCTGATCGATTTCCGCGATGTACTTGTCGGTGATCGTCTGGATCTCGTCTTCCGCGCGGTGCTCATCGTCCTCACCGATTTCTTTTTCCTTCAGTAACTCTTTCAAGTCGCTGATCGCATCGCGCCGTACATTACGAATCGCTATTCGACCGCCTTCGGCTTCATTTCGCACAACCCGAATCATGTCTTTGCGTCGTTCTTCGGTTAGCGGTGGCAGTGGCACTCGGATAACCGTGCCGGCGGTGGCCGGATTCAGGCCGAGATCCGAATTCATGATCGCTTTCTCGATTACGCTGACCATGTTCTTTTCCCACGGCGTAATAATCAGCGTTCTTGCATCCTCCACACCCACGTTGGATACCTGCTTGAGTGGCGTCTGGCTGCCGTAGTAATCGACCGAAATGTGGTCGAGCAAACTCGTGTGCGCGCGGCCAGTCCGGATTTTCGTCAATTCGTGCTTGAGTGACGCCACACTCTTCGACATTCTTTGAGCAGCGTCTTTTTTGATTTCGTCCAACACCTTGTCTCTCCCGATGGCCTCATTTGCTCCGCGGTATTACCAGGTTCTATGCTTTCACCAGCGTACCAATTTTTTCGCCTGCCATGGCCTCAACCAGCGCGTTGGCACGGCCAAGGTCGAAAATACGCAATGGCAACGAATTGTCACGACACATGACGATGGCGGTTGCGTCCATCACGCCCAGCTTGTCCGCAATTACCTGGTCGTAAGTCACGGACTCGAAGCGCTTCGCGCCCGGATTTTTCACCGGATCCGCCTCGTAGACGCCATCTACCTTGGTGGCCTTGAGCAGCACGTCAGCACCGATTTCAATTGCGCGCAGGCTGGCCGCCGTGTCCGTGGTAAAAAACGGATTGCCGGTACCCGCGGCCATGATCACGACGCGGCCTTTTTCCAGGTGACGGACCGCGCGACGCCGGATGTAGTCTTCGCAGACGTCATGGATCTGCAACGCAGACATCACTCGCGCAAAAACGTTTTGCGCCTCGAGCGCATCCTGAATGGCCAGCGCATTCATAACCGTCGCCAGCATGCCCATGTAGTCGCCGGTGACTCGATCCATCCCGGCGCGGGCAAGACCGGCGCCACGAAAGATATTACCGCCCCCGACAACAATTGCGATTTCAACGCCGGATTGTTGTGCCGTGGCGATCTCGGCCGCCAGCCGTTTGATGACCCTCGGTTCGATGCCATAGTCCAGTTCTCCCATCAGTGCCTCACCGCTGAGTTTCAGCAGTACGCGACGATAAGGAGACTTGGCATCAGCCATTTATTTTGCGCCTTTGACCTGGGCCATCACTTCTTCGACAAAATTATCGGCCTTTTTCTCAATACCTTCGCCGACTTCAAAACGCACGAACGAGATCACCCTGGCGCCTTTACTTTTCAGTAGCTGTCCGACTGTCATCGAGTCATCTTTGACGAAGGGCTGCCCGACCAGCGTGATTTCCTTCAGAAATTTTTGCACGCGCCCATCAACCATTTTTCCAACGATTTCCGCGGGTTTGCCCGATGCCTCGGCCTGCTCCTGGAAAATACGTCGCTCGCTCTGCAGGGTCTCGGGATCGACGCCAGTTTCATCGACGCACGCCGGGTTGGTGGCTGCAACGTGCATGGCGATATCCCGGGCGAGATCCTCGTCGCCGCCATCCAGTACCACCAGCGAGCCGATTCTTGCACCGTGCGAATAAATACCGAGCGGCCCGGTGACGTCAACATTCGCGATGCGTCGCACTGAAATGTTTTCGCCGACCTTCGCCACCAGTTCGGTACGCGCTTCGTCTACCGTTCGCCCGCCTGTAAGCTTGAGGTTCAGAACGGTCGTCGCATCCGCCTGGGTCGATGCGAGTGCTGCATCGGCGACCGCATCGGCGAATTGAATGAAGTTGTCGTCGTTTGCTACGAAATCGGTTTCTGAATTGACTTCAACGACGACTGCCTTCCCGCCGCCCGATTTGATGACAACGCGACCATCCGCAGCAACGCGACTGGATTTTTTGTCGGCCTTGGCCTGCCCGGATTTGCGCAAATTTTCTGCCGCAACATCCAGGTCGCCGCCCGCTTCCACCAGCGCATTCTTGACATCCATGATGCCCGCTCCGGTGCGCTCACGCAGTTCTTTTACCATTGATGCAGTAATAGCCATCACTTCACCTCACTTGATTCTGTTTGCCCGGCACGCGCGCGTTACTCGGTATCGCCGGTAGCGTCATCGGCCTTCGCCTCGGGTTTGGCGGCCTTTTTCCTGGCAACCTTCTTCCTGGCTACGGCTGGCTCCGCTGCCTCAGCAGGCGCCGCCTTGGCTTTGGACACATCTTTCACTGCAGGCTTCGCCTCGGCCTTCGCTGCAGGCTTTGTCCCGGCCTTCGCGGCGGCGTTGTCTGCTCCATTGCCGGAAACGGCTGCCGCCGGCTCGTCTGTCTCCTCAGCCGCATCAGCGACACTCGGCGCATCGCCTGACGTTTCATCGTCGGCCAGTTTTTTCGCCGGGGCTTTTTTCCTTACCGCCGCTTTCTTGGCTGGCTTGCGCGTTGGCTTCTTGCGTGCACGCGTCTTCTTCACGTTGCCCGCCTCGTCAAGTTCGACGAACTCGTCTTCGCCCAACGCAACTTCGGGAAGTGAGGCCTTGCCATCGTCAACAGCGTCCGCAATCAAAGTGGCATACAGCTCGATCGCCCGCATCGCATCATCATTACCCGGGATGACGTAGTCCACGCCCAGCGGCGAGCAATTCGTATCGACAATTGCCACGACAGGGATACCGAGCTTTTGCGCTTCGCGAATAGCGATGTCTTCATGATCGACATCGACCACGAACATGACGTCGGGCAGGGATTTCATCTCCTTGATGCCCCCGAGCGAGCGCTCCAGCTTGTCGCGTTCACGACTTAAGCCGAGTACTTCCTTTTTCGTCAGACCGTCAAAACCGCCTTCCTCCGTCATTTTCTCGAGGTGAATGAGTCGTTTCACCGACTGCCGGATGGTTTTGTAGTTGGTCAGCATGCCGCCCAGCCAGCGCTGGCTGACAAATGGCATGCCACAGCGGCTCGCCTGGTTGCGAACGGCCTCACGGGCGGCGCGTTTGGTGCCAACGAACAGCACAGTGCCACCATCGGCGACGGTCGCCTTGATAAAGGCGTAGGCCTCGCGCGCCAGCGGCAGGCTTTTTTCGAGATTAATAATGTGAATCTTGTTTCTTTCGCCGAAGATGTAGGGTGCCATCTGCGGGTTCCAGAAACGGGTCTGATGACCAAAATGCACGCCAGCCTCTAGCATCTGGCGCATGGTTACGTCTGCCATGGAAGTTCTCCGGGTTATGCCTCCGCCGGTCCCAGCCCGCAACCCCTTGTTTTTATGGGGCACCCAGCAGGATGTGTCGACCAGCGTGTGGATTAATTGCCTCTTGGGCGCGCGCTTTATACCATAGCCCGCCGCAGCCAACAACGCGAAAAAAGGAAACTCCGGCAATTCACGCCGGAGCCTGAGCGAGCACATGACCGTAACGATCAAAACCCCCGAAGAACAGAACCAGATGCGGATCGCAGGCCGGCTCGCCGCCGACGTGCTTGACATGATCGGCGAACATGTCGTGCCGGGCGTGACGACTGGCGAACTCGACCGGATCTGCCACGAGTACATAACCAATGTGCAGCAGGCGATACCCGCGCCACTCAACTACCGCGGTTTCCCGAAGTCGGTTTGCACCTCTGTCAATCACGTCGTATGCCACGGCATCCCGGGCGAGAAGACGCTCAAGTCCGGTGACGCGATCAATATCGACGTGACCGTCATCAAGAACGGCTTTCACGGCGACACCAGCCGCATGTATTTCGTCGGCAAGCCCGGTATCCAGGCAGAGCGGCTTGCCGCGGTCGCCTATGAAGGCATGTGGCTCGGCATCAATGAGCTTGGGCCCGGCAAGTACCTTGGCGATGTCGGTGAAGCTATCCAGACGTTTGTCGAGGGCAAGCACTTCTCGGTGGTGCGCGAATACTGTGGGCATGGCATTGGCCGCGTATTCCATGAAGACCCGCAGGTACTGCACTATGGCCATCGCGGTGCCGGCATGGAGCTCCGGGAAGGCATGACGCTAACCGTAGAGCCGATGGTCAACGCCGGCAAACGGCACGTCAAGCTGTTGAACGACGGCTGGACCGTCGTCACCAAGGATCACAGCTTATCGGCGCAATGGGAGCACACCGTCCTGATCACAGCCGATGGCTTTGAGGTCCTGACTCTCGGTGCCGACGCACGAGAATGCTGACGATCGACCGCGCGACCCTCGAAGCAGCAGACGCGGATCTGAAAAGTCGTTTCCTCGCCGGTGAGCCGGTCTCGGCGCTGGTCCATGAGCGTGGCCGGAATGTGGACGAGACCCTGCGCGAACTCTGGCACACGCATGCCAACTCGCTTGCCGGCACCGTTGCGCTGGTCGCGGTAGGCGGCTATGGACGCGGCGAACTGCACCCCTATTCCGACGTCGATATCATGCTCCTGCTGCCCGCCGATTTCGATCCGGCGGGCAATGAATCGATTTCCTCCTTTATTACGTCGCTCTGGGACGTCGGCCTTGAGATCGGTCACAGCGTCCGTACCGTCGCACAATGTGCGAGCGAAGCCGCTGCCGATCTCACGGTCGCAACTACACTTATGGAAGCGCGATTGCTGGATGGCCCGAAGGCCCTGTTCGATCAAATGGAAGCGGCGGTCGGACCCGACAAAATCTGGCCGTCGAACCGTTTCTTCGAGGAAAAACGCAAGGAACAGATTGCAAGACACCATCGCTACGACGATACGGCCTACAATCTCGAACCGAATGTCAAAGGCAGCCCAGGGGGATTGAGAGACATCCAGATGATCGGCTGGGTAGCGAAACGGCATTTCGGCTGTAATACCTTCCGTGAACTCGTCGGGCACAAATTCCTGACCCCCGGGCAATTAAAGCGTCTGCAGGAATGCCGCAATTTCCTCTGGCGTGTGCGCTTCGCGCTGCACATTCTTACTGGCCGTCAAGAAGACCGTATCCTGTTCGATCACCAGATCAAACTCGCGGAAATGCTCGGCTACGAGGATGCAAGCTATACGCTGGCCGTGGAACAGTTCATGCAGCGGTACTACCGCACAGTCATGGAACTGTCGCGCCTGAACGAGATGCTGCTGCAACTTTTCGAAGAAGCCATCCTGATGGATCCAAACGCAACGGCGAAAGCCCTGAATGAGCGTTTTGAGATCAAGAACGGCTTTTTACAAACCACCAGCAATTCGGTGTTTACCAACGACCCGTCCGCACTGCTGGAACTCTTTGTGCTGCTGCAGGACCATCCGGACATACGCGGTGTCAGTGCATACACCGTCGGGCTGATGAGGCGCAACCTGTTTCTAATCGATGAAGAATTTCGGCAGAACCCGCGTAATCATCGCCTGTTCCTCAGCATCCTGCGTGCACCGGAAGGCGTCACGCACCAGCTACGACGCATGAACCTGTACGGTGTGCTCGGCCTGTACCTGCCCGCCTTCGGTCGCATCGTTGGCCGTATGCAATACGATTTGTTTCACGCCTATACCGTCGACGAGCACACGCTGTTCGTCGTCAGCAACCTGCGTCGGTTCGCGCTCAGCCGGTACGACGATGAGTATCCCGAGTGCAGCAAGTTAATGCAGGCACTCGACAAGCCGGAGATCCTCTACCTTGCCGGGCTGTTTCACGATATTGCAAAAGGCCGCGGTGGCGACCACTCGATCCTGGGCGCCGTCGATGCCGAATCGTTTTGTCTCGAGCACGGCCTTGGCAAATACGATGCAGCAACGGTGGCCTGGCTGGTCAAGAATCATTTGCTGCTCTCGACCACGGCGCAGAAAAAAGATATCGGAGACCCGGATGTCATCAATGAATTTGCGGCGCTGGTCGGCGACCAGTTGCATCTCGATTTGCTGTACCTGTTAACGATTGCCGATGTCCGGGGCACGAATCCCAAGCTTTGGAACTCCTGGAAGGCAAGCCTGTTTCGCGATCTTTACGACCTGACGTCGCGCGCGCTCCGGCGTGGGCTGGCGAACCCGATCAACCGCGAGCTACTCGCCGCTGAAACCGAGCAGCAGGCGCGCGCGGAACTTCGCAACTCGGGTCTCAGCGACGAACAAATCGATTCTGTCTGGATTTTGCTGGACGAAGATTATTTTATCCGCCACAAAAGCAACGAGATCGTCTGGCATACGGAATGGCTGGCCGATTCGGACACGAAGTCGGCTATCGGCCTTGTAGACGCACGCAAAAAGCCTGGCGGTGACGGTATTGAGGCCATCCTGTACACGCCGCGCTGGCACCATACCTTCGCGCACGCGACGGGTGTCGTCGATGAACTCGGCATGACCATTGTCGATGCGCGCATCGTGCCGCTGCAGAATGACTACAGTCTTGATACCTATATCTTTATGGAACTTGACAAGCGTATAGAAATTGATGACGCCAGGATCAATAAAGTACGCCGTATGCTGACCCGGATTCTAACGGCGAGCGAGAAAAACGTCGCTACCGTGACACGTGCAATTCCGCGGCAGGCGCGCATGTTCAAAACAAAGACCCGCATAGATTTTCTGCGCGTATCCCGGCAAGGCCAGAACGTCATGGAATTGGTGGCCGCAGACAGGCCGGGGCTGTTGAGCAAGATCGGGCAGGTGTTTATCGAGTTGGGTATCGATATACACAATGCCAAAATCATGACCATCGGCGAAAAAGCCGAAGACGTTTTCTATATCACTGACGAGTCCGGATTACCGCTTGATACCACGGCGCAGGAAACTTTGCGGGAACGGCTGATTGAGAAACTCGACAATAAACAGGCTGCAAAACGATAGGGACAATTCTGCATGGCAATGGATGAGACTTTAATTAATCAGGCATTCGAGAACGGGATTGACAGTGTCGATCGCAGCGCACTTAAAGCGTCGGTCAGCGAGGCCATCGAGTTGCTCGACAAGGGCAAAGCGCGCGTCGCGGAACCCGGGGCAGCGGGCTGGCAGGTCAACCAGAGCCTGAAGAAAGCTGTCCTGCTGAGTTTTCGTCTATATGACAATCGAGTGGTCGAAGGTGCACACAGTCGCTTTTACGACAAAGTAGCCATGAAGTATGCCGATTACACCGCGGCAGACTTCGTAAATGACGGTGTACGCGTGGTGCCCGACGCTATCGTACGCAAAGGTGCTTTTGTCGCACGTGATGTCGTGTTGATGCCGAGCTACGTGAACATCGGCGCTTATGTTGACAGCGGTACGATGGTTGATACCTGGGCGACCATCGGCAGCTGCGCGCAGATCGGCAAGAACGTACACATCTCGGGTGGCGTCGGCATTGGGGGAGTGCTCGAACCAGTGCAGGCCGGCCCAACCATTATTGAAGACGATTGCTTCATCGGCGCACGTTCCGAAGTAGTCGAAGGTGTGGTGGTGGAACGTGGCTCGGTGATCTCCATGGGAGTGTTCATCGGACAAAGTACGAAAATTTACAATCGCGAAACAGGCAGTGTGAGTTACGGACGGGTTCCTGCCGGCTCGGTCGTTGTATCCGGCACTATGCCCTCGGCAGATGGCAAGTATTCACTGTACTGTGCTGTCATCGTAAAAACCGTCGATGCCAGAACCCGGGCGAAGACAGGCCTGAATGAATTGCTGCGCAATGTGGAGTAGCTGAATTGCTTACCGTTTACGGACTCAAGAGCTGCGATACCTGTCGCAAGGCGCAGAAATTTCTGCAAGCGCACAACATCGAGTTCAGGTTTCACGATTTGCGTGAACAGGGACTCGACATTCAGATGCTGGAACGCTGGGCGGATCGCATTGACTGGCAGAAACTGCTCAACAAGCAAAGCCTGAGCTGGCGCAAGGTGCCGGAAGCGGACCGGGCTGATATGAATCGAAGCAAGGCCCTGGCGGCGATGATCGAGCAGCCCACGCTCGTCAAGCGGCCGGTGCTCGAACATAAGGACTATTTTGCAGTTGGATTTTCCGAGGCTCGATTCAGCAAACACCTCGGGCTATCTTCGTGAGTGAGCTGAAGACTTCTTACGAGAGTCTTGCCGAATGGGCGCAAAGTACGCCGGATTGCTTGTTCCTTAGCCAACCCGTAAATGGCGAGGTGCGCGACTGGACATTCCGCGAAGCATTCGACGATGTCTCGCGCCTCGCCAACGCACTTCTTGAATCGGGGCTGGTTGCCGGCGACAAGGTCGCGATTCTTTCGAAGAATTGTGCCGAGTGGGTTCTGTCGGACATTGCACTGGCGATGGCGGGATTGATCTCCGTGCCCATCTACCCGACCGCGGGTCCGAACATGATTGCCTATGTGATGCAACACAGTGAGGCGAAAGCCATCCTGGTTGGCAAGCTGGATGACGCTTCAGCAGCGGAGCGCGCATTGAGCGCGGATACGATTACGATAGGCTTTCCTTACGCTGGTATGACCTGCCAGCACGAATTGCAAGCGCTGATCGATGCGCATGAGCCATTGATGAGACCGCACCGCCCGGCCAACGAAGATGGGATGACGATCCTCTATACATCGGGGAGTACAGGCCAGCCGAAAGGCGTTGTAATAAGTTACGGTGCCTACCACTATGCTTGTACAACCACCGCAATGCTCAATGACGTGGTGCCCGAGGACCGCACGCTGTCTTATCTGCCACTTGCGCATATCACCGAGCGTACAGTCGTAGCCGGGCCGGCCATATTCAGCGGCACGAGTCTGTATTTTGTTGACACGATCGAGTCATTTCTTGATGACCTGAAACGCGCCCGTGCGACGACTTTCGTTTCCGTACCGCGACTATGGGTTCAGTTTCAGGCTGGCGTACATCGCCACATCGCGCCAGCGAAGCTGAACCTTCTGCTGGCAATTCCAATCGTTCGAAAGTTCGTCGCGCGCCGCGTACGGGAACGCCTGGGTCTGGATAATTGCCGGCTGCTTGGCTCCGGCAGTGCGCCAATTTCGCCGGACACCATACGCTGGTACGAAAAAATTGGCGTGACCATCGGCGAAGGCTGGGGCATGAGTGAAACGAGCGGCTTGTCCTGTGCGAATATTCCATTCGATAGCAGAAAGGTTGGCACGATCGGTACACCTCTACCCGGCACGGAAATGAAGTTGTCGAACGACGCTGAGATCCTGATACGCAGCCCGGGCCTGCTCACCGAGTACTACAAGCGGCCCGACCTGACGGCCGAATCATTTACGGAAGATCACTTCTTTCGGACCGGTGACAAGGGCGAGTGGAATGAGAAATTGCAGGCCTTTCGAGTTACGGGTCGAGTGAAGGACCAGTTCAAATCAGCCAAGGGCAAATACGTCTCGCCGGTGCCCATTGAGAGCAAACTCGGGGGCAACCCGCTGATCGAACAAGTGTGCGTTATGGGTTCGGGCCTCCGGGCACCCGTTGCGGTGCTGGTGCCATCCGTATCCGCGACCGGCAGTGCGCGCGAAGTCATTCGCCGCAATCTTGCGGATTTGCTAAACAACGTCAATGGCATGCTTGAATCACACGAAAAGCTGGCGCGGCTGTTCGTCGTCAGCGAACCATGGACGATTGAGAATGGATTGTTGACTCCGACACTGAAAATCAAGCGCGACTCGCTCGAAGAGAAGTACGCGACAATGATTGCGCGAGACGAGAATGAGCTGGTGGTATGGGCAGATGTGTAGCCTTTCCAGTTCGAGTTTTTATCTGCAATTTTTGACCGAACGAGTCTGAAATCGGGGTCCGGTTCAACTGCAATAGCAGTCGTTCGAATGACCAATTTTGGGTTAAACTCGGAGACCAGTGATGACCCATACCGGAAGTTCACTTTTTGCTGGGTTGACGTATTCGAGCGTCCGCTTTCCGGGCTGACAACGGTCGTCCTGCCAATATCCACTCATTTTACTTGTTGCGTGGTGCGCAACGCGCTATACTCACTCAAGTGATCAAGTCATTCAAGCACAAGGGTCTCTGGCGGTATTTCGAAACCGGAACCAAGGCGGGGATCCAAGCCAAACATGCTGGTAGGTTGCGTTTACAGTTGGCCGCACTTGATACCGCGCAGGTCGTTGAGGATATGGACGTACCTGGTTATCGACTCCACTCTCTCAAAGGACGGGCAAAAGATCGATGGTCGATCTGGGTTAGCGGCAATTGGCGGCTGACCTTCGAATTTAAAGATGGCAATGTGTACGTTTTGGACTATGAGGACTATCACTAAAATGACTATGCACAATCCCCCGCACCCGGGCGAGTTTATCCGGGAAACATATATTGAGCCGTTTGATATTAGTATTCGGTCTCTTGCTGGGAGTCTGGGCGTGGCGGCATCGACGATCGCTCGTATTATTTCGGAGCGCAGTGCTATAAGCCCCGAGATGGCGTTACGTCTTTCCAAGGCACTGGGCCGCTCTCCGGAAAGCTGGTTGGCTATGCAACACAACTTCGATCTTTGGCAGGCAAAAAGAACGGCGAACCTCTCGGAAGTTCAGAAGATTCAGTTCGAAACAATCGCATAAAGACAAGATATTTTGTTTGCCGCAGTGGGCCGCTCATGGCCGACTGGCGAAGTTCATGTTGCCAATAACCGAAGCACCGCTCGCCACAAAAGCCGTCAGTCAGAAACGGCGTTTGTGCGGTAACGTATTTTTCAAGCTGCGCAATATTCCTCCACGTGGAGGATTTCCCAGAATTTACTTTAAGTTTCGCGAATAGCCGCCTCCCGCGGGAGGCGGCCTACCGAAATGACGTGGAGACAGGGCTGATTCTGGCCGAACTGAGGCGATCGCCTCGATTGAGCTCGAATGACCGCTGCCGACCCCAACTGGACTGTCGTCATTTTGCGCTGAACATGTGTTGAGATCGCATCCAATGGTCAAATTCTTCATTGTCGCCTTCGGACTCGGGCTCTTTCTGCCAGGAATAGCGAGACGCGCTGAAGACGGACAGAGTACTTCGTGCGCGTCAGAGTACTTATTCAAATTCGCGAAACCAATCAGAGACTTGCCCATTTTCGCGTCTGAGTCGGTTCCGGCCAGGATAAATATGCGAGAGAAAACCACATTTCCATCGGCAGCAAGGTCATTCCAACGCCCAACGCATTCAGAAATATCTAGTACGTCTTCGCTTGCGGTTGGCGAGCACAACAGGACTTGCTAGAACTCCAGGTACGCCTTACGGACCTTTTCAATAACATGGCTTTCGCCCCGCCACCCCTTTTTGAGAGTGATCATGTCACCGGCCCGTAGCTCGTAGATATCGCCCAATTCTCCTGTCAGGATCCAGTGACCTTCGAGAATAAAGCACATTTCGTGACTTGAGCGCGCAAGTTGGTAGAAACCGGGCGTGCACTCCCAGATTCCGTTTTCGTGGCCTTGATCATCGGAGAAGTAAACCTTGCCGTAGGTGTGCGGCGCCGTGCCATTCAAAGGGTGCGGGTGCGCGCCCCAGTCTTCCAAATCGTCCACATCAATCGCGTGCGGAACAAAGGGTAAGGTCATGCTCAGGTCTCCTGTCTGTTCGATCTACTGGTTTGGCTCTTTGGCCGATATGGTTTGTCGGGCTTTTCGTGCCGCGGAAAAGACAAAAGCAGCCTCCAGAATCACAAGCAGACTGTAGGCCAGCACGGCGAAGTCGATGAAATCGAGCCGACCCGATCAAACCAGACAGTGCCTGCCCGCCACCGTAAATCCGTCCGCAACAATGGCTAACAGTATTGCAAGACGCCAAATCGGAGTCTACCATTATTGAACATACATTCAGTCAATTTTGCGAATTATGGCACAGTTCAGAAGTAACATTTCTAACGATCTCTACCTGGCGTCGGAACATGGCGGGTGGTGTTTTTTTCAAGCTATCGTGCGGTCTCTCTTCGTTGTATTCGATGATCCAGGCTCGCGTAATTTTTCTGACTTGCCGTAACGATTCGAACATGTAGGCATTCGGCGCCTCATGTCGATACGTCCGGTTGAAGTGTTCGATGTGCGAGTCCTGGTTTGGTTTCCCTGGCTCGATCTAGCTAAGCCTCATGCCCCCCTCTGTCAGGATAGTTGTCCACCCGTATCGCACCCGGCTTGCCGCGCCATTTGATGAGACGATCCAAGGCCCGTGCGTGGTCGACCAGAAAGCAGGCAACCAAGTGGTAAGCTGCTGACATTCTGCAGGTGGACCAAGCAGCCACTCGCAATTTTGCTGGTAATCCAATGGCACACTTAGTGAACAGATTTGGCCAACCTGTTGGCCCCGAAGTTACAGGATGGGAAGGCGTTGAGCGCCCGCCGCACGAACCTATTGCAGGGCGATTTTGCCGAATCGAGCCGCTAAGTACGAACTCGCACGGCGACGAACTCTACGAGGCGTTTGCAGACGACGTAGATGGGATACTCTGGACATACATGTTTGTCGGACCTTTCGAATCCAGGGACGTTTTTTGTGCCTGGATTGACGCCGCGTGTGAATCCGACGATCCACTATTTCATGCGATAATTGATGCGTCCACGGACAAAGCTGTTGGGATCGCCTCATACCTGCGTATCCAGCCGGACGTAGGCGTCATGGAGGTAGGCAATATTACATACTCTACGCGGCTTCAGCGGACGCCAATGGCAACGGAAGCAATGTATTTGATGATGGCGCGAGCTTTTGATGAACTCGGATACAGGCGTTACGAATGGAAGTGCGATGCCCTCAATGCTGCATCGTGTAAAGCGGCCGCGAGACTGGGGTTCAAATTTGATGGAATCTTCGAACAGGCTATCGTTTACAAAGGGCGGAATCGTGATACAGCGTGGTACTCGGTACTCGACCGAAACTGGCCTCACCTAAAGAACGCATACAAAAGTTGGCTCGATCCAAGCAATTTCGACGAGCATGGAACTCAGAGGCAAAAACTTCAGCATTTCATTTTACCGACGCGCGATTTTACAGAATAGATATGCAAAAGGAGAACCAGGCAGCGCGGTGAGCGATTCACCGATGTTCTGGGCGGGACGGAATGCGCGCTGACGGATCAGTAGCTATGTCTAATCGCATCTGAACTGGATCGAACAAGTTTACGAGTAAATATCGAGGAACCAATGAAAAGGACGATACGGAAACCTACGGCGTTGCAAACAGGGCTGCGCGCCCTCGCCTGCGCTTTTATTTTGTCGGTCTGCAGTTCGGCGTTGGCCGATTTGAGCGCGCCGGCAGCCGAAGTCATTGTCAACGAGCTTTCTGGCAAGACCCAGGACAACTTCAGCAGTTTCCTGGCGGCGGTTGCGAAGCTGGACGCGGCAAAGGACCTCGACATCAGGACGCTGCAGAAGGGCTTCCGCGACGAGCATAGCCTGACAGACTCGCAGCGTAACAACGTCTACCATCTGCTCGGCATTTACGCACGCCTGAAATACGGCGACGAGGCCATCCAGACGCTCGCAAAGCTTGTCGCTATCCCGACCTTCGAGGTCGAGTCGCTGCCGCAATATGAAAACCCCGAATTTCTGCGTTTCGGTGCCACCCTCGGGCGTATCGCAAAAGATTTCGGCCTCGAATTCCGTGACGTCGACGACCGGGTCTACGAAGTCTCGCTCGGCAAACCACGCGGTGAACTAATCGGTCTGCATGCACATGCTGACGTCGTGCCCGTTAATCCAAGTCTGTGGGTCCTTCCGGACGGCACGCAGCTTGACCCCTTCGTGATGACGCGGATAGGTGATCGCCTCTACGGTCGCGGCACGCAGGACGACAAGAACGGCATCGTCGTTGCCCTGTACGCAATGCGCGCGGTCCAGGACGAGGAGCTGCCGCTCCTGCGCCATTTCCGCTTGCTGGTGGATACGCGCGAGGAAACCGGCGGCGAATCCATCCCCTGGTACTTCAAGACCAATCCCGTGCCGGACTACAACATTGCGCTGGACGGTGATTATCCCGTGGTCATTGCCGAGAAAGCATACGGCACGGTCATGGCCAGCTTTCCGGTCCGCGCATCGGCCGTGGAAGGCGCAGTCGTTATCGACATGACTGGCGGTTTGGCGACGAACCAGATTCCGGCGCAGGCCACCGTGTGGATTCAGAGCCACGCGCCCGCCGATCTGATTGCGTCGTTGAACGCGAAAGGCGCCCAATTTGCTGCCACGCATGGCGGCAACTTTAGCGTGCGTGCGAGCGAGGATGAGCGCGGCGTGCGCCTGGACGTGCTTGGTGTATCAGCGCATTCGTCGGCACCCGAATCCGGTATTAACCCCGTGTCACGAATGTTCGCGCTGCTGGACACGCTGCACACGGAGGGCGTCCTCGAGAGCAACCAGTTCACCGACGCCGCCAGCTATGCCACCGCGAACTGGGGCCTGGACTATTTTGGTACCCGCGCGGGCATCGCGTACTCGGACGCGTTCATGGGGCCGTTAACCGCGGCGCAGACCTTCGTGTCCAGCGACGAAGTCAGGTTACGCACAGCCGTCAACCTGCGCATGCCGATTGGCCGCAATCCCGGCGAGCTGGCTGCGGGACTGCGCACGAACCTCGAGGATTGGGCCTCCAGCCAGCGCATGGACGTGACGTTTGATATCACCACCGGCGAACCCATGTACCGCAATCCGGAGGGTGCATGGGTCAACGCGTTGCTCGACGTCGCGGTGCACAATCTCGGCGTTCCACGCGAGTTTGGCTCGTCTGCTGGCGGCACCTCAATTCATGATTTGCCGAACGGCGTGCAATTCGGCCTCGCTATGCCCAACGAGAAGTACACGGGTCACAACGCAAATGAATTCAAGTCGGTGCATCAATTCCTGCTCGATCTGTCCATAGTTACCGAGATGATCGCGCGTTTGGGCGGCATGCCGACGATGTGACGGCGGCCTAAAATACACCCCGTAGGAGCGCCATCCTGGCGCGATCCACCTTGATTCGCGGCTGGAAGCCGCTCCTACGGGGTGTATTTTCACGCCGCAGCGCATTTACTGGCTATACACTTCTTCAATACATTCAGGTAGACGATGAATATGCGAACAAGCGAGCATTCAGGTGCCGACGTCATTGCCCTCACACAGGAGCTGATCCGGCGCCCGTCCGTCACACCCGACGACGCCGGTTGCCAGGCGCTCATCGCAGAACGATTGCAAATGGCCGGCTTTCATTGCGAGAAGATGCCATTCGGGGATGTCAGCAACCTGTGGGCACGGCGCGGCGACAAGGGCCCGGTGTTGTGCTTTGCCGGTCACACCGACGTGGTCCCGCCCGGCGCGCTGGAGGACTGGAGCAGTGCTCCGTTTGAGCCGGTCACGAAAGACGGTGTGCTGTACGGGCGTGGTGCGGCGGACATGAAAAGCGGGCTTGCGGCAATGATTGTTGCACTGGAAAATTTCGTTGCGCGACATCCGGACCACTACGGCAGTCTCGCGATGCTCATCACCAGCGATGAGGAAGGGCGTGCCCGCGATGGCACGCTCAAAGTCATCGAGACCCTGATGGCTCGTAAAGAACACATCGACTGGTGTGTTATCGGCGAGCCTTCGAGCCAGGACCAGCTGGGTGACATTGTGCGTATAGGCCGACGCGGCTCGTTGAGTGGCATGCTCAACGTGCACGGCGTGCAGGGCCACGTCGCCTATCCGCAGCTTGCGGATAACCCGATCACCCGATTCGCGCCGGCATTGGCCGAGTTGTGCGACACCGAATGGGACCAGGGCAATGCGTTTTTCCCGCCCACCAGCTTTCAGTTTGTGAATATCAAAGCGGACGCCGGCGCGCCGAACGTAACACCGGCGGAACTCTCGGCGCGCTTCAATTTCCGCTATTCAACGGAATGGGATCACGAAGGACTGCAGCAACGCACGAGCGAGATTCTCGATCGGCACCGCTTGCAATACACGCTCGACTGGCACCTGTCGGGGAAACCATTCCTGACACAACCAGGCAAATTGATCGACGCCGTCAGCCTCGCCGTCCGCGAATCGACCGGCAGCGACCCCGAACTATCGACCGGCGGCGGTACCTCGGACGGCCGCTTTATCTCACCAGCTGGTGCGGACGTCGTCGAACTTGGTCCCGTCAACGCGTCGATTCACAAGATCGACGAACATGTCCGGGTCGACGACGTAAAAGCGCTGACAGGCATGTACGAAAGAATCATGCAGGAATTGCTGGCTACCACCCAACCGTAGGAGCGGCATCCTGCCGCGATAGGTGGCTCGTGCTCGATCAAGGCCGGATCGCGGCAGGATGCCGCTCCTACGATCGGTGCATCGCACC
>DDIS01000035.1:24421-28839 GCA_002338615.1 Proteobacteria bacterium UBA1844
CGATCGGGTATTGGCTGTCATCGGCGAATGTTGTTCCAGATACCGACGGCACCCATGGCAAGCACGGCAATCAACACCCAGGCCGGCATAGACAGGCCGAGCAGGCTCCAGTCACTGGATGCGCATTCTCCGGAGCCTGTGAACACCATGTCGATCACTTGCTGAAAGGGAAAATTGTCGAGCATGTAGTCGAGACCGGGGCCACAGGCAGGAACCTGGTCTGCGGGCAGCAACTGCAGCCAGACATGTCGACCTGCAACGATGGCACCACCCAGTGTGGCGATCCCAAGCAAAACGGCGTAAACGTAGCGGCCAACTCCCCCCGGATTGTGCAATGCCGCGAGCAGAAAAACGATACCGAGCGAGATCACTGCAATCCGCTGCATGATGCATAACGGGCAGGGCTCGAGCAGCAGCTTGTGTTCAGCATACAGTGCGTAAGCCATCATGCCGGCACACAACAGGAATCCTGCGAGATTGAGTACACGTTTCGAGGGTATTGTCATTTCATCAGTCGCCGGTCGGATTGTTGTGTTTGAAGACTACCGCAAAACAACATTCTTGTGAAAAAGCCATGAGGCCTGTACATGCAATTACTTCGAGTTCAATTAAATTTGAATTCGATATCAAGTTGCAGCCTGCGGTAATCGCGTTCAGTTCGCTGAAACGCATCAACCTTATTTAACATGAGTGTGGCCGCGAGCCAAATGTGATCGCGCAAGAAGTAATTCAGCTCAATAATATGCCCACTGGCATCGGTACCACCGCCACCGAAATCTGAATCGTTGAACGCACCGATGACGGCGTCGGCTTCAATATCCTGCCAGGTCCAGGCGAGCTCGGCCATGCCGGGTTTTGCGGCCTTGCCAACTTTCATACCGGCTGCGTACGCGGTGCCCTGGCGAGTGACGGAATGGTTTTTCGTCCACTGCCCGAAAAGCTGCAAGGGCCACCGCCCCGCTTTCGTTTCATACTCGAAAAACAATTCGCTGTTTTCGTAGTCAAAAACATAGCGGTCATTGGTATCCACGGTATTGCCTCGAGGCAATCCAAAGAAAAAAGGCAGTCTTCCTACGGTGTTTGTGTAGGTGAAATACCCCGCGCCAACAAGCAAATTGCCGCGGTTTCTGCCTCGATCAATGCTGAAGCCACTTTGCACGTGATACAGGAACGAATCGCCGCCAACAGCGCCCTCCTCAACGACAAATGCTCCGATATTCGCGAACCAGTGGTCCGTAGAAAATTTAGTCGCCAGCCCTTCCGGATTCAGGTCGCTGTCATAAATTAGCGGTGCATGGCCGGCGCGCATCATCGGATTCTTCATTTTCCCGGCATAAACACGCCACGCCGCAGAGATCTGCCAGTCCACATACGCAAGCTCAAGGCCGAACTCATCGATACCGAAACTGTCACCGAACGTCACGTTGCGCGATACAGGGTTCTCCGCACCGGTTGCCAGTGACACGACAAGATTGATGTCGTCGTACAATTCGGCTGCCAATCCCATCCGCAAGCGGTAACGACCGCGATTTCGATCGGGCAGACCTTCGGCTTCTATGGATTCGTAGCGTAGCCGGAAATCCGCATTGGGAGTCAGTCGATCCGACCAGCTCTTTTCATCCGCCGAGGTGTTTTGGGAGATCAGCAGTACGATGAATATATGCGCCGCACAAACCAGGTAACGTAACATTGGCCACCGTGTCAATGATGTAAGCGAACCGCTACGACGCAGGTCCGGAAGGAATTTGCGCGACAGTCTCGCGCAGGTAAGTTGGCTCGATCTCACGTGCCCCAATGGTCTTGCCGGCGTTGTAGTCTGCCGCACCCAGCCGGAGCAGCGCACTGGCTGCAGGATAGTGCCTGTCGCTGACGCTCACCAGGCTTGCCTGGTTCAATTCCAGTAGCGCGGGGTAGCGTTGCCACCCATATCCTGCAGCGATGTAGTTCTTTGCGCTTGTCAGTTCTGCAATTTCAACCTGGCTCTGCAGCCGTTCCGGAACCAGCGCGGTCACCAGACCGCCGTCACGACGTTCGAACATGCCAAGATAGACTTGCTGCATATGCGCATCCTGCGTAACGACGACGCTGTCGCCGGTTTTGCCGACGTCAGCGGCCACGGCCGCAAGCGACGAAATCGGGACGACCGGCAGCCCCGCCGCATAGGCAAGGCCCATGGTGACCGACGCCGCAATACGCATGCCGATAAACGAGCCGGGACCGTTGCCCAGTACAATCGCGTCGAGCTCTCGCGGTTCGAGCCTGGCCTCGGCGAGAACTGAGCGAATCATCGGCATCAACAGTCGCGTATGCTCGCGCTCCTGCTCCTCGTGACGTATGAATTCCGAGTCTTCACACAGCAATGCGACGCTGCACGCAAGCGATGAAGTGTCGAGTGCCAGCAATTTCACGCAACATCCCCCTTGCCTTCATGCCCCGCATAAAACGCTGCCACGTCCGCCATCGAGGTCGTTACGGGCATGGGTTCAATAGCCTGCAAAAACATTTTTCCGTAGCCTTTCGAGCGAATTCTCGGGTCACAAAGCACCACGACACCGTAGTCGTGTTGATCACGCAGCAGTCGTCCGGCGCCCTGCTTCAGGGTCAGCACAGCCTGCGGCACCTGGTGTTCGAAAAAGCCGTTGCCGCCGTTACGCCGGATAAATTCAAGGCGCGCCATCATCAGCGGATCGGCCGGAGAGCCGAACGGCAGTTTGTCGATTACGACCAATGTCAATGCGCGGCCGCGCACATCCACACCTTCCCAAAAGCTGCTGGTGCCGAGTAAGACACCGTTACCGGCCGTGCGAAAGCGGCGCAGGAGTTCGTCGCGCGGCACGGATCCTTGCGTGAGCAACTTGCGACCTCCAAGCACCTTTTTATGCGTGCGAAACCATGTCGCCGCTATGTTCAGCGCGCGGTGGCTCGTGAACAGGAAGAACACGCCACCTGCCGTCAACCTGAACATTGGCGTGATGCCCTCCAGCACCTCCTCAGTGTAACCAAACTCGGCCGGTTGCGGCAGACCGGACGGCAAGTACACAAGCCCGTGCTTTTCCATCGCGTAGGGGCTCGGAAACGTGAGCGTCCTGGCATTGTGCAGGCCCATGCGCGACGTAAAGTGCGAGAAGTCTTCTCCCACCGCAAGGGTCGCCGAGGTGAAGACCCACGCCTGGTGGGTGTTGTCGATCATCCCGGCAAGCTTTCCGGATACGTCAAGTGGGGTCAGGTTAATACGGATGCTGCGCGGATTGACTTCAAGCCAGCGCAATCCATCCCAGGCATCGTCACTGACCAGCAACGCAAGTCGCTCTCCGGCAATGTGCAACTGTTGTGCGAGTTTCTCGATATCCACGGCCGAGTCAATGTGGTCCTGCAGCGCCGCGGCGAGTTCCGCCATTGCCGTACGAAGCTCGTTGAACGGTTCACGCAAAGTCGGCAGCAACTCGGCCAGCTCGTGCCGGCCGTCCTTGCGTGGCGCAAGAGAGCGCAAGACGCGGATTGCCTGTTGCATGCGATCAATGCGTCGATTCAGCTCCGTGTGAGTGAAAGGCAATGTCGCGGCGCGAATTTCATCAACCAGGCGCTCGAGCTCGCGGCTGCCGAGGCCCACGCCGAAAAACTGCACAGCGAGATCAGGAATCTGGTGCGCCTCGTCCAGAATGATGGCCTCGGCGCCGGGCAGGAACTCCACAAAGCCTTCCTCCTTCATTGCGAGATCCGCGAGCAGCAAATGGTGATTGACCACCACCAGTTCCGCTTCCTGTGCCGCACGCCGTGCCTTGACGACGTGGCACTCGGAATATTGCGGGCACTGCTGACCGAGGCAGTTTTCGGCGGTCGATGTCACCAGCGGCCAGATCGCCGAGTCTTCCGCGACGTCGTCGAGCTCCGCCCGGTCACCGCTCACGGTACGGTAGCGCCATTGCTGCACTGCGTGGAGGTTATCGCCTAGTGTCGGTGCGACATTGTCGATCTGCTCCAGCCGATGCAGGCACAGGTAGTTGGCCCGGCCCTTCAGAAGGGCCGCGGTGACGGGTCGCCCTACTGCTTTGCAAAGCAATGGCAGGTCACGATGAAACAGCTGGTCCTGCAGTGCCTTGGTACCGGTGCTGATAATCGTCTTGCGACCGCTTTCCATCGCCGGCAACAAATAGGCAAAGGTCTTGCCAGTGCCGGTACCAGCCTCCACGATCAGCTTGCCAAAGTTCTGGATGGTCTCCTCGACCGCCTCCGCCATCCATGCCTGCCCGGCGCGCGGCTGATAGCCAGGCAAGAGTTCGGTCAGTGGGCTTTGCGCAGCAAAGAAATCGGCGAGGCGGGTCATGCGCGAAGGTTACCGTGTCGAAGGCGCCACGTAACCCGGTTAATCGATGCAGTCCAGGAATATTTACGCCGTAGGAGCGCCGTCCGCGGCGCGA
>DDIS01000013.1 GCA_002338615.1 Proteobacteria bacterium UBA1844
CGGCGCCTTCGACCCATGCCGGCCTGCCGTACCCGGAACCGGCCGATGGCGCGCCCGGCCAGGCCCCAGCCACCGAGTGCGATGAGATTCATCATAAGCAGCAACAGGCTGCCCGTGTAAGCCTGCAGCTGGATCGCGGGATCTGCGTCCGTAAACCAGCGCCACAGTTGCACTGCAAAGGCGGGCGGTAAATCCGGGCCCAACGGAATTGCCATTTCAACATTACTGATGCCAAACACGAGTACGGCGGCGAGCGGCAGCCGGATCTGTTGTTGCAGAGCCGGCGCCACCACCATCATCCAGCCTTTGAGCGCACCGTAGCCGAGCGTCCGTGCCTGCTGCAGCAGGCGCGCGGCCGGTACCTGCGTGAGTGCGGCTGACAGGATCAGAACTATGAAACAGCTTTCCTTGATAACCAGCCCGGCCATCAGTGACAAGCCAAAAGGGTCCTGCACGATGAACCAGTCCGGTGGCTGTGCAAGTCCCGTGGCCCAGGGTGACAGCAACCGGAGCAACAATCCCGACGGCGCCAGCAGCAGTGCGAGACCAATGCCGATGGCCAGATGCGGCACCGCAAGCAAGGGCAGCGACAGCGTCGTGAGTCGGTGCCGCCAGCCGCCGGTAAAGGCCAGGGCAAGCGCAAGGTGCGCAAGCAGCAACGATATCAGCGTTGCAACGACGCCGGTCCAGAGGGACGACGCCATCGAAAGCCCAATTCCCGGCGTTGCCAGCACGCGCTGCAGCCCGTCTGCGTCGATGCCAAGCCACAAGGCGGCAATTAGCCCGGCGAGCGTTGGCAGCAGGGAAACTGCAAGCAGCAGCGCAATGCTGACCCGGCTCATCTTGTATAACGCTCAAGCCAGGCTCGTTCCAAGAGTCCGGTCCAGGCCGGGTGTGGTTCGGGCAACTTCTGCACCGGAGTACCTGGCGTCGCGTTGCCTCGCGGCAGGCTTTCAAAAAACCGGCGTGCACTTGGCGGCAGCGCAGCGATATCGAGGACGGTGGGATCGCCCCAGACGGTTTCATCTGCTTTTCGCGCCTGCGCAGCTGGCGAAATCAGAAAATTCGCAATCAGCATCGCCCCGTCTTTCGCGCCGGCGTTGACAGGGATCGCGAGGAAATGGCTGTTGGAAAGAGCGCCCGTGGGAAATTGCAAACCGCTGATGGTTTCCTGCAACTCACCTTGTCGAATAGCGCGGCTCGCTTCGGCAGGGTTGAATGACATCATCCAGTTGAGCTCACCGCTCGCCAGCAGCTCGCGTATCGCCGGGCCGCTGTGCGGAAACAGCCGTCCCCGACGCCACATTGCCGGATGTGCTTGATCGAGCCACGCCCAGAGCGGGGCGCTGATTGCGTCGAACTCATTTCCCGGTGCCTGTTGCAGCCGTTCTGGCTCGCTACACAGCAGTAACAATAATTGTTTCAAAAACGCAGTGCCGAGAAAGGCCGGCGGCTGCGGATACGAAAACCGTCCCGGATGCGCTTTCATCCAGTGCAGCAAGGCATCGGCGTCGCGAGGTATTTCCTGCAAGTAGGTGCGGTCAAAGAACAACGTGAATGTTGCCGTGCCCCAGGGCAGCTCGTAACCCTGGGTTGGCAGGGTTGCGTCAATGTGCGTGCTCGGATTATTACGCCAGTCAATGAATGCGGCGTTTGGCATACGCGCGGCCCAGGGGCCGAATAACAGGCCAGCGCGCTGCAGCGATGCAAAGTTTTCGCCGTTGATCCAGAGTAAATCGACCGAGCCGTCCGTATCCCTGCCGGCGATCCGTTCTGCTCGAATCCGGCTGACGGACTCCGCAATGTCGCTAACCTTGACGTGTACCAGCCGTACGTCGAACTGTTCAAGCACTTCGCGCGCTACCCATTCAAGGTAGCGGTTGATCGCCGGATCGCCGCCCCAGGCATTGAAGTACACGGTCTGCCCGGCCGCGCGTTGCGCGAGTTCCCTGCCGGTCAGAACGTCGTCGTTTATTGTTGCGCCTACCATGCTCGTGGCCGCCGGCAACAGCATTGAGATCAGCGCGGCTGTTTGCAAAACCTTGCAACAGCATCTTGCCAGTGTGTGTCCTCGGCAGGTCACATTAAAAAACGTAGCGCACGCCGAGCTGGAATTGCCGGGGTGCCGCGGCATTGCGCCGCACGAACGGCTGACCGGCAACCTGTATCTGGTTTGACTGCGTGGCGGAATTGGCAAAGCCCGACAGGTTGGTCTTGTCGAACAGGTTGAAAATGTCTGCGGAAAACTCCAGCCGGTGCCTGGCAATGGCGGGGCGGTACGCGAGGCGCAGATCGAAAGTAGTCGCGGAGGGCAGGCGTTCTGAGTTGCGCGAAACACCCGGTGACCGATCCGAGTTGCCGACGTAAGCGTCCGAAAATGATGCACCGTCACCGTTCAGGTCGGTGGTGCCGTAGATACCGGTGTCGGGAATCAGGTTCACAGGCTGACCGGACTCATACAGGCCGGCAAGTGTGACAGTAATCGAGTCCAGAGGATACCAGTACAGAACCGTTGATAACACGTGTCGGCGATCGTTAATGGAGGGTCCCCATTCATCGTCAAAGCGGTTCGAATTTGCGGCGCGGAAATTGATGTCGTCAGTATTGTTGCGCAATTCCGAAAGTGTGTAGTTAAGCAGGTAGCCAAAGCCGCTACCGCTGTCGGCTTTTTGCAGGGTCACGCTGAGTGATTTGTAACGCGACTCACCGGCAGTTTCCGATATCACGATCTGGCGCGCGCCACCGGCGACGGGTGTAACCGGCCGGGTTGCATCGGCTGCGACGGGGCTGCGTATCAGCCCCAGCGCTTCGGCCAGCCGTCGTCGCTCCTCATCTGTCGGGAGCGCACGCAGCGCCGCGACGTTGCTCGCAGTCAGATTATCTGTATGCGGTGAGAACTCCGCGGGCGCATTGAGGTCACGCACGCGTAGCTGGTTGAAACCACGATAGAACAAGAGTTCTGCGGAGCCTGTAATGGCATCACTGATTTGCCACTCGAGGCCGGCGGAGATCTGCACGGTGTACGGACTGTCGAGACCGGCCGGGTTGAGGATGCGCCGTTCATTCGAGATCGCCGTATCGCGCAAATCCGGAACTTCAGCCGGTGTCGGGCATTGCAAAAAGCCGTCGGGACAGTCGGGATTGACGGTCAGGTTACCATCGAACAGCAGGCTCGATGCATCGGTGCCGCGCGCCAGGATGCCTGCTTCGATCAGCGACTCGACTTGCTGCTGGAATGCCGCGGACGTGGTGTTCTGCTGCAATGCATCCGAGAATATCGTGTAGGGAAGCCGTTCGTAGTAGAGGCCGGTGCCGGCATGCAGCGCGACTCGTTCGTTCACGCGCCAGTTGAGCGCGAGGCGTGGTGCAAAGTTGTCGTTGTCCGCTGCGCCGGCACCTGCTTTTGTCAGGCTATCGTAATCCCAGCGCAATCCAGCTGTCAGTGTCAGGTCCTGCGTGAGGCTGAGTTGATCCTCAACGTACAGCGCAAGCTGTTTCTGATCCTCGCCGAACTCTGCCGGCCGCAACTCGACAGCGTAGTCGAGCAGTTCAGCGCGCAGCGGCAGGTCGTCAACCGCAAGATCGATGCCGCGATTCCTCGCGCGCACCGCACCTAGCTCGTCATTGGTCAAACGCACGCGATAATTGCCGTCCGGGTTGCCGCCGCCTGCGAGGCTGAAACGCGAGTGCATGGCATCGATGCCAAAGCTGAGCGCATGTGTGCCGCGCAACCAGATAAACTTTTGTTGCAGTTGCAGGGAATCTTCGCGTTCGTCGAATGTAAATCCAGGGTGCCCAAGCACCGCTGCGACCAGGCCATCCGGCGATAGCACAGTCACCTGCGGACCACCCTCGAGTGGCTCTGCATAGTCCCAGTCAAAGTGACTGCTGGCGAGGCTGGTTTCGGACGCGAAGTCCCCTTTGTCGTAACTGGCCGAGAACGCCATCAGCGTCGAAATTCGCTGTTGACTGGAACCCGCGGAGGGAAAAGTGACGCCGCCATCCAGTCCGCCACCCTGGCGTTCGATCCCGATGTCACCACGATTGAAACGAAACATCAGCTGCCAGCTCTGATTCGCGCGATGGTCGAGCCGGATGGACGCAAGCAGCGAGTCGTTCTCGCCCGGCACCACCCCGTTGACGCCAAGTGCTGGTGAGTTCAGGCGATTGTCTTTCTGGTCCAGTGCGTATTCGATATTGGCAAAGAAAAATGTACGATCGCGCTGGAGCGGGCCGCCGAGCGAAAATCCCACCTGGTCGCGTCGAAAACCATCCTGCACAAGGTTGCCGGACAAATCACGTCCGGGAAACGCCGAACTCGAATCAAGCGATGCGCCGGGTCGGACCAGGTAGAACGCCTCACCTGTGAAATTGTTGCTGCCGGAGCGAGTCGTCACATTAATAATGCCATTGCCACTGCGCCCATACTCGGCAGAGTACGAGGATGCGAGTACCGTCACATCGGACACTGATCCCGTCGAGATTGGAAACTTCGGACCACCGAGAAAATTTTCGTTGTTGTCGAGGCCATCGATGAGGTACTGGGTAAACAGACCGTTGGCGCCATTAATCGACACGGGGGGTGCTTCCGGATAAAAGCCGGTTGCGGGCACGACATTCGGCAATCGGACCAACGCCCGTGAAAGATCTCGCGCCTCCACTGGCAGGGCCTCGAGTTCGCGCCGGTTGAGTGTGGCACTCACTTCGGCATCGAGGCTGTTAATGGACAAGGCGCGGCGCCGTGCCGTCACTGTAATCGTATCCTGCAAGCGCACGGATATCGCGCGTGTTTCGTTGCTGCGCAGCCGGATGTCGGACGCGAGTTCAATGCCATCGATGACAACGGAATAGCCAGGGCCCACCGGAACACTGTTAAAGCGTGCCCGGCCTGCAGTATTGCTGACGCTCGTGGCGAGAAAACCCGTACCGGAATTTTTGAGGTTGACAGACAACCCCTGGCGTGGGCGTTCGCTCGTATCGTTGACGGCAATATCGATGGTCGCCGCATATGCCGCGCCACAAAAGAGCCATCCCACCGTCAGCCAGACGCGGGCTCCAGTTCGTTTGGCAGTAAGAAACGGCTTCATGAGTGCGTGGTCCGGTAACTTCGCTAAACAGTGTGCCCGAAATCTGCTTGCAGCACTGCGCCGATCGAGGACGCTTTGACACACACCCAGAGCAAGACCCGCCAACGCGCTGTATTATTTCAGGCAGGCACTGCGCAGCGAACCGGACCGCCAATTTGTACGAACTGGCACCTGCAGGAAGCGGCGTTTGCCGCGTCAGATTCTTTTCGACGACTCAGGACAAAGAGGCGGTCGGCTACAGTCGCCAACATCCCTCTGATCTCTACCGCCATTTATCGTCGACGCGGTCATAGCTTCCGTCGCGCAGATCGTCAATGCCTTCCGTCAACAGGTGTTTGGCTACCTTATCCGAAGGGGTGCGCTCGAAGCTGTCCACGTAGGCGTAATACCTCGGTATCTTGAACCCGGCCAGGTGAGCTGCGCAGTGTTCAATGATTTTTTGCGGCGGGCAGTCGTTCTGCGTCACCCCCTCTGCGAGCCTGACGTAAATCTTGACCTCCTCGCCACGGTAATCGTCGGCAACCGGAATGGCTGCTGCTTCGTCGACCTCCGGCATGTCCATGACGACGTACTCCACTTCCATCGCCGAAATGTTCTCGGCGCTGCGGCGAATCATGTCCTTGAAGCGACCCACGATATGGTAGTAGCCGAGCTCATCGCGAATGAACATGTCGCCGGTGCGAAACCAGTCGTCATAGAAACCCGATTCGTTAGCCTCGGGTTGCTTGTAGTAGCCGAGAAAAACACCGTCACCCCGAACGATTAGCTCACCCGCGGTGCCGTCCGGCACGTCGACGCCGTTCTCATCAACGATGCGTAGCTCGCGAAACGGGGCCCTCAGGCCAACGGTTTCGAGCACCGAGTTATTCGGGATCTCGTCCGGTACCAGCGTGCCAGCCCCGATCTCGGTCATGCCATAGGTGCTGCGTACCGGGATTCCAAAACGACGCTCCGCGCGCAGGATATTGGCGGCGGAGATCGCACCCGCGTGAAAATGACGTATCGGGTGCTGGTCTTCGCCAGGCGTTTCCGGGAAATTCAGAATGGGCACCGGAAACCATGCCCAATGGATGTCGTAGTCACGAACGCGTTGCCAGAATCGGGACGAACTCATGGCGGGTGCGATATTCACGGTTGCACCACTGTACAACGCCCAGACCAGTTGCCACTGCGGGTCCATGTAGAAATACGGGTGATCCGTCAGCAGCGATTCGATGTCCGTGGACAATGCCGCCACCGAGCAACCGAGCACGATCCAGTAGCGCTGGTGCTGCATGCAGCCTTTTGGAAACCCCGTCGTGCCGGACGTGTATTGAATGTTAAGCAGGTCATCCTGGTGCAGTGCTTCGGGTGACCGGAACCCGGGGTCTCCGCTTGTAAGCATCGCGGCGTACGAGCCGTAGGGCAGTTCAGCCGGATCGCCAACAACGATTACCCGGTCGTCGGTCAGCGCGGCAGGGCGTGCGCTCATCGAATCAAACGCAGCAAGCAAACTGTCATGCACGATCAGAAAGCTTACCTCTGCGTCGTTCATGACATAGTCAAGCTCGGAGCCGGTGTAAGCGGTGTTAACCGGCACCATGACGGCGCCCAGCTGTGCGATGGCCAGCCAGCTAACCGGAAACTCGATACAGTTGGGAAGGAGTACAGCGACGCGTGAGCCCTTCTTTACACCTGCCGTATACAATGACGCGGCGAGCCGGTTTACTTGTTCCCGCAGCTCTTCGAAGCTGAGGGACTCTTCGGCATCGATCATCCGCAATGCGTTGCGCTTGCCAAATTGCAGGGCGGCGTTCTCGAGCAGTTCGCGAAAGTTTGCCGGAAACTCGAGCATCTCGATCTCGCGCAGGCGGGCTTCCCACTCAGCGATATAGTTCCGGTCTGTGTTGTTTAATGTGTCTGTCTGGGTCATGTGCTTTTCTCACTGACGACGTACAAGCGAAGCGATCGTTATCGTTACATGCTTGCTGCCAACCCCGAAACTAGTGCTTTCCACGTAGTAGCTGGGGGATAGCCACAATTGTAGGCACCCTGTCTGCTCGGCAATACTTACCCGCATCATGCAGTCGAGCTCGCCAGTGATGGTGGCCGCTAAACATTGAATAGAGGGTATGTCCGATGTCAATTCGTTCACTAATTCTTGCGGCGGCTGTGCCGCTCCTTACTCTTGGCCTTGTGCCTCACGCCGCGGCGCAGAGCGATGGTCCGATCGACGAGATCATTGTAACTGCCCAGAAGCGCGAGCAGTCCGTGCAGGATATCGGAATCTCGATAGCCACCTTTACTGGTGAAGATCTGCGCGAGCTAGGTGCCGACCAGGCAGAAGATCTGTACCAGTTCGTCAGTAATATGAGCTTACAGAATGTCGGCGGTGCCGGCGTGCCGATCGTCATCATTCGCGGTATCGGTTTGCAGAACTTCCGTATCAACGATTCGCCGACGACCGCCTTTTACGTCGACGATGTTTATCAGCCGTCGGTTGCCAGCGCCGAGTGGACGATGTTTGATGTCAACCGCGTTGAAATTCTGAAAGGGCCGCAAGGTGGTCTTTATGGTCGCAACGCGCTGGGTGGCGCAATACAGATCATCTCGAATACACCCGAAATCGGCGCTGCCAATAACGGTTATATGCAGCTTGGTATAGCGGAGTACGCGCAGACGGATCTCGAAGGAGCCGCCGAATTCGGACTCTCCGATAGCCTGTCAATGCGGGTCGCTGGCCGCTACGTGCAAAGCAGCGATGGCCTGTACCGCGACGTAACGAGTGGTGAGAGGCGGGGCGATGAGGATCGCTTTGCGGCACGTGCCTTGCTGCGCTATGCCCCCAACGACACCACGGACATGCTGTTCAAGTTGCACGGTGGTTACGATGATTCCGATATGCCGCCGCTGCGGCCGATGGGTTTCTACGCAGATATCGGCACGGCTGACGCTTTCGGCTTGCCGGGCGTATCGCTGGGCTTCCTGAATGGCGCACTCGGTCTTGGTCTCGGTGATCCGCTTTGCGCATCCGTGCGCAATGGCCAGGGCATGGACCCGGCAACTTGCGCCGATATTTCCGGCGGCAAGCAGCAGGACTACGGCATCGTCGGCGACGTACATACCTCTCCCAGCGGTTTCCCGAGCTTTCAGGAAAATAGCTGGAATGGCGCAAGCGCGAACCTGAGGTTCGACCTAAGCGAAGATTACTCATTGCAGTCTATTACTTCGTATGACCAAATCGACTACCGTCGCTACGTAGACATGGATGGCACGCCGCGCGAGCACCAGCACATCGATTACAACACGAAGATTGATGCGCTTTCGCAGGAGTTCCGCCTGTTCTACGACAGTAGCGACACGGTGTCGTGGGTAGCCGGGCTGAGCTATGCGAAGGAAGATCTCGACGAGGCGTCCGTTCTGTATGGCGCCCAGGGAGTCCTGCCGGCCTTCTTCGGCGGCGCAACGTTCAATCCGCAGAGCTACGAACAGGAAACAACCGCACTGGCGGTGTACGGTCATGGCGAGTGGATGGTGTCAGACACAGTGACGCTGATCGGCGAACTGCGCTACACCGATGCCGAGAAGACCTTCGCAGGTGGCTCGGTGCTCGGCTTTGCCGATGGTTCGACGGCACCCTTCGTCAGCACTGATGACAAGGCGAGTTTCACGGCGCCTTCCGGCAAGGTCGGCGTGGAGTGGACGCCACATGACAACGTGCTCTGGTTTGCCAACATCGCACGTGGCTTCAAGACGGGCGGTTTCTACGGCGGCTTTGCCACCAGCGTAGAGCAGCTTGAGCCGTTCAATGAAGAGACGGTAATTGCCTATGACGCAGGTTTTAAATCGGACCTCGCAGACGGCCGGGTACGACTGAACGGTAGCGTGTTCTTCTATGATCGGAAAGACGTCCAGCAGAACGCGGCAGATCCGTCGAGTCCGGTCGCGATCAAGCAAATTGTCAACATTGGCGACGTGGAAGCCATGGGTGCTGAACTGGACGTGACCTGGATACCGACTGACGAGCTTACCTTCATGGTGGGTATCGGCACGACGGATTCCGAAGTTAAGAAAAGTAATTACGTACAGAGCTCTTCGCTCCCACTGTTGCCGGATGCATCGTTGCTCGGCACGAACACACCGAACTATTCGGACCTGACCGCTAACTTCGTAGCGCGCTGGGACAAGCCGGTCACAAGCGGTCTGGACATGTTCCTGCAGGCCGATGGGCGGTACCAGTCGGATATGGATCTCAGCATCATTACGCACGAGATAGAGAAGGCGATTTTCCGGGAGCCAGGCTACGCGCTGTTCAACCTGCGTGCCGGGCTGGGGCCGGATGACGGTCAATGGCAGTTGATGGGCTACGTCGAGAACGTTGCGGACAAGGAGTACCGGACGACGGTCGGCAACGACGGTACTTTCGGTATCTATGAGTTGTACGGCAAACCCCGCACCTGGGGTCTGCGCTACATTTACCGGTGGGACTAGGAGCTAGCCATGACTGACAGCATAAGCAGGTTCACGAATATGCAGGCCGGCACCGAACTCGGCGTATCCGCGTGGCATCGGGTAACCCAACAGGATGTCGATACCTTTGCGCAATTGACCCACGACGAAGACCCCTATCACAACGACCCGGAATGGGCGCGGCAATCATCGCCGCTTGGCACGACGATATCGTTCGGTTTCTTTACCCTCGCGATGCTCTCGTATTTTGCGCACCAGGTTCTGGACGAGCAGGGCATGGGGTCCGGATCCGATACCCAGATGCTGAACTTCGGTTTCAACCGGGTGCGCATGCCGGAACCGGTGCCGGTCGGATCCGAGATCCGTGGCAGCTTCGTTTTTGCCGGTGCGCGCGAGCGCTCGGCGGGCGCCCTTGAGTTCACGCTGACAGCAAGCGTCGAGATTCGCGGCAAAGAGCGGCCGGCGCTGGTTGCGGAATGGCTGTTCGTAGCTATGCCGACGGGCGAGGCCGCAAACGTTGCTCGAGAGAATTGATCTAGCGGTAATCGCTTTATACTTCGCTGTCTCTCTTGGGGTCGGCTATTGGGCGAGCCGCCAGATCCAGAGCGCCGAGGATTTCTCGGTCGCGGGGGGCAGGCTCAAGTTCCCCGTGCTACTCGGCACCTTGCTGGCCACCGCGATTGGCGCGTCCGCGACGATGGGGCGCGCCGGCAAAGCCTACGAGGTCGGACTGATAATCTTCTTCGCGGGTTTCGCCTACGCGGCCGGCCTGTACCTGTTCTCTTACCTCGCGCCGATCATCAAGCGAATCGGCGTATGGACGGTGCCGGAGGCGCTGCATCTGCGCTATGGGCGCAACTTCCGCTTGCTGGCTTCGGTTGTGATCCTGTTCGCGCTAACAGGCGTATTCAGCGCGCAACTCAATGCGTTTGGTGTCGTCGTCGTAACACTGCTGCCAGACGCGGGCATCAGCTATGAGCAGGCGGTGGTTGTATCTGCCGCAATCATGGTTGCCTACACGGCATTGGGTGGCTTACTCGCGGTTGCGTACACGGACGTTATGCAGGCCGTGGTCATGGTGATCGCAATCGGCGTGCTTTTGCCGCTGCTGGTGGTGGCGGATATGGGCGGGCCGTCGGTCGCGGTGGCGGGACTCGCCATGCCTGCCGGAGGCTGGCTTGGCGGCCTGACGGTCATGTACCTGGTCGCCATATTCCTCATCGATGTGCCGATATCGATGCTCGATGTATCGCTTTGGCAGCGCACGGGTGCAGCGCAAAGTGTGGACCACATACGCAAGGGCGTACGGATTACGGCAGGTGCGTTCGTTATCTGGAGTTTTATCGTTGTCGCTCTTGGTATCTACGCGGCCGAATTGCTTCCGGACCTTGAATCGACACAGGCGGGCGCGGACGCTGCGATACCGTCACTGGTCCTCGAGTACATGCCGCCTTTTGTAAAGGGCCTTTGCCTCGCGGCATTGCTGGCCATAATCATGTCGACAGCGGACACCGTATTGCTGATAGGCGGAACGACGATATCCATGGACATTCTACCGTTTGTCCGGGATGACATGGACAGTGACCGGCAAATCCGCGTGGCACGCTGGTCAGTGCTCGCGATTGGTGCAATCGGCGTATTGATCTCAATTAGCGTACGCAGCGTGTTCGAACTCTTGCTCATTGCGTTTGCTATTTATGTCGCCGCCTTGTTTGTGCCGACCATGCTGGCCTTCTTCTGGAAAAAAGCAACCCGGGCCGGCGCGGTATCGTCAACGATTGCCGCTTTTATTTCCGTGCTTTACCTTTACTACCAGAAGTTCAACGGCAATCTGCCCGAGTTCATTGAACCAATATTTGTCAGCCAGCTGTTGAGTTTGCTGATCATGGTCATCGTCAGCCTTATGACTTATCGTGAAGAGGAGGCAAGCACGCGCTTGATCGACCTGCCGGCACGTGATTAGTCCTGACGACGCGATTAGCGCCTGGCCCGGACTAAGTGATGGTGTTCGAGACAAGCGTATCCAGGAACAAGCGGACCTTTGGCAGGGTGAGGCGCCGGGCCGGCATGAGTGCATAGACCGTCAGCGGTTGGCACACATAGCCCGGTAACAATGGTTTTAATTGCCCGTCCATGCGTTCCTTCTCGCAGAAAGTCGATGTCAGGCGCGCTACGCCCAGGCCATTCAGCATGGCCAATTTTCGTACACTGGCGTTGGAGCTGACGAGACGCGGCTGATCGACATCCATTTCGAACCAGCTTTCGTCGGTTTCCGGATCAATAAACTTCCAGCTTTTCTCGTTGATACCGCACAGCAGCGGCATCCTGGACAAGTCATCCGGTGTAGCGGGTTCGCCGTATTGCTGTAGAAGTTTGGGCGATGCAAAAACACCGCGATGAAGCGAGAAAACGCGCTTGCCTACTATGGATGAATCCGACAAATCGAGGTCGGTCATCGAAAAAACAATATCGTAATTTCTTTCGAACAGGTCGACGGGTCTGTGATCGACATCGAGGACGATGCGCAATGCCGGGTGTTCAGCCATCAGCCTGGCCGATACCTCGGCCAAATGGTGCGCGCCGAATTCGTACGGTGCTGCAAGTCGGAGCGTGCCTGAAATTGCGCGGCTCTGGCTTTGCACCGAGACCAGGATGTCGTGCAACACATCCACATGTTCCGCAGATTCATCGTGTAAATGAGTTCCGGCTTCGGTCAGCCTGATGCGCCGTGTCGTGCGTTCCAAAAGGCGCAGCCCGAGAAATGCTTCCAGGCGGGCGACGGCGGCGCTGACGCTGGATTTCGGGCGTCCAAGAGCTTTTGCGGCCGCGGTAAAGGTCCCGTGCGTTACAACGTGGTGGAACACGTTTAGGTCATCGAAGCGCATTGTGCAATTATCCGAACAATCATTCCAGAATTCAATCTTTAAATGACAGGTGCCGCTGCGCTAAATTGGGGTCACTCAATGCAGGTGCGTGTGGCAAGGCTATCGCGCGCCGACCAATAACTAGCTGGGAGTGACCCATGTTTTTGAATAATTGCTGGTACGCGGCAGGTTGGGACTACGAGCTGATTGACGGCAGGATGCTGTCCCGCACGATCCTGGAGAAAAAAATCCTTTTCTATCGCGGTGACAGTGGCAAGGTGATCGCGCTCGAAGATCGTTGCTGCCACCGCGGAGCGCCGCTTTCGATTGGGCGACGCGAAGGAGATGACGTTCGCTGCATGTACCATGGATTGCTCTTCGATCCGTCGGGAAAATGCATCCAGATACCGGGCCAGGAAAAAATTCCACCGACGCTCACCGTGCGCAGCTTTCCGGCGCATGGTAAGTACGGCCTGTTCTGGGTATGGATGGGGGATCCCGCCAAGGCTGATCCTGACAACATCATAGACCTGCCTTATATGGACAATCCCATGTGGAAGGGGATTCCCGACTACCTGCACTACGATGCGAATTACCTGTTGATCATTGACAACCTGAGTGATTTTGCACATTTGGCGTTTGTGCACACGAACACACTGGGTGGGTCTGAGGAATATGCCTTTGTGACCAAGCCGGTATCCGTCGAGCGCCTGGACGACGGGTTCCGCGTCGAACGTTGGCATATGAATGGCGATGCACCGCCATTTCATCGCAAGGTTATTCCGAACAAGAACGACAAGGTCGACCGCCGCAACATAGGGCACATGCGCATTCCGGGTGTCTTCTCGCTGGAGTCGATGTTTGCACCGGCCGGTAACGGCGCTGAGAAAGGTAATCTGGAAGGCGCGCGTGAGTACCGTAACTGCCAGTTCATCACTCCGGAGACGCGCAAGACCACGCATTTCTTCCATATTTACCTGAATAACTTCGAAGGCGACGACCACAATATTTCGCGGTCATTGCGTGATAGCCTGATGGAGGGCTTCATGGAAGATAAACACATTATCGAGTACCAACAGGAGATGTTGGACGCCGACCCCGATTTCGAGCTAAAGCAGATCGCCGCCGATGTGCCGTTGTCGCACTTCCGACAGACCTTGAGCAAGATGATCGAGGATGAACGCAACGGACAAACGTCCCCGAGCGTTCAAGCGACGCCTAGAATTCACGACCCGGTGCCCGGCGGTGCACGCAAACCTAGTCGCGAAGCCGTATTTTGATTGGCGGGATACTGTGGTGAACGCACGCACTGAGTTTCCGATACTGGCAGAAATCGACACGGTCAACGCAGAGGCACGCGACGTCATGTCGTTCACGCTGGTCGCCAAAGACGGAGGCTCGCTGCCCGCATGCGAAGCAGGCGGACATATCGAAATCAGTTTCCCGGGGGGCCTGATCCGGCACTATTCATTGATCAACGATTGCCGCGCAACCGACTACTATATGATTGCGGTCGGCCGGTCTGCGGATAGCCGCGGCGGATCCGACTACATACATTCGCATTTCCGTGTGGGTACGCGGCTGCGAATCACCGCCGTGCGAAACAATTTCTCGCTCGATACCAGTGCCGATGCGTATTGTTTTGTGGCCGGAGGCATAGGGATCACCCCAATCATGTCGATGATCCGCTGGTGCCGCCAGAATAACCGGCCCTGGCGGCTGATCTATGCGGCACGGTCTCGTCAACGCGCAGCGTTCTACGAAGATCTAAGCCGCGCAGGTGCGGACCAGGTCCGGTTCCATTTTGATGACGAGCAAGGCAAGGTCCTTGATGTCTCCGAGGTACTTGGTGATCTCGCTCCCGGCGACCAGGTTTATTGTTGCGGCCCGGCGGCGCTGATGAACGCAGTTGCTGCGGCCACCGGACATCGGCCATCGGGCAGCGTGCATTTCGAATGGTTCGTCGCGCCCGCACAAGACGAGGCCGCCGCAAGCAATAACACTGAACTGACCGTCAACCTCAAGCAATCGGGCATAACCCTGACTGTTCCACCCGGGCAGAGCATACTCGAGGCAATTGAAGCAGCCGGCGTGGCGCATCCTTTTTCCTGTCGTGAGGGCGCATGTGGGATGTGCGCGACCGCGGTGTTGGAAGGCGAACCGGAACATCGTGACTTCGTACTTTCCGACGAAGAACGAATCCGCGGCGACACCATGATGGTCTGTGTCTCGCGGGCGGTAAGCGGATACCTGGTGTTGAACTTGTAATTGCAGACAACGCGCGATTGCATTCATGAACTGTCCCGGCTAAGCAGCCAGTTCTGCGATCTTCTCCCTTATCACCGCCAGCGCCATGTCGACATCCTCGATATGCGTTCTGAAATTCAGGATGGCCATCCTGATTGTGTAATGGCCCGACATCGTGGTGGATGTCAAAAACACGCGTCCGTCATCACGAATCGCATCGGCCAGTCGCCGATTAAACGTATCCGCACCGCCATCGCGTGGCAGATATCGGAAGGTGACAATCGACAAGTCAGGTGGCGATCCGACTTCGATCTCCGGGATCAACGACACCTGCTCATAAAAGTACCTGGCCAGTAATAGCTTTTCTTCGAGTGCCGCGGCGAACGGCCTGCTGCCATGAATCTTGAACGGTAGCCAGAAGCGAAGCGCTCGAAACGGGCGCGTCAGTTCTGCCGAAAAATCGCACGGTGAACGTTCGGTGTCGTGTGACATGTCTTGCATATAGGCGCCGCGCGCATGATACGCATCATAGAGTTTACGGCCATCACGAACCAGGACGACGCCAATTCCGCAAGGCAGAAAAAAGCCCTTGTGGGGGTCGAGAATCAGCGAGTCCGTGCGCTCCAGCCCCGCGAGTCTTTGCTTGCCGGTTTCACAGAGAGCGAACGAACCACCGTACGCGGCATCGACGTGAAACCAAAGCTTGAATTCTTGCGCAACATCAGCAATTTCGTCCAGTGGATCCACCGCGCCAGCGTTTGTCGTTCCAGCGGTCGCTGCAATAAACCATGGTGAAAGATCATCATCAAGGTCGTTTTGAATCTGTTGCTGCAACGCGACCGGATCCATGCGATGCCGGGAATCGACCGCCACTTCGCGCACAACGCAGTCGCCAAGTCCTGCGATGTGCAGCGCCTTACGAAATGTATGGTGCGTATGCGTCGTGAGATAAACCACGGATCGTACGACACGCGAACTGTTAATGGCGGCCGCTTCGCGTGCGGCGACAACAGCGGATAGCGCGGCCATACTACCGCCCGAAGTAAGGTCGCCCTCAGCGGTCTCCGGGTAGCCGACAACCCCCGCAAGCCAATGCAGCAGTGACTCCTCCATGCGTACTGCCCCGGGCGCGGCCTGGCCAACGCCGGCAAAGGGATTCGTAACCGCCGCGAGGTAATCCGCCAGGGCGGACTCATACAGCCCGCCGCTCGGTATATAAGCAAAAAAGCGACTGGACCCGAGAGTCTGCCCCTTGCCGTCGACATACGCCCCAAGCAGATCGAGTGCTTCTTCGATTCCGGCAGGTACTTCCCTGACCTGAAATGCCTGCATCACCTCATCACGATCGCCGGGCGCGGCATAAACAGGTTGGTGGGGCAGGGACCGCAAGAATTCTTCGGCGTGGGCAGCTACCTTGCCGAGGCTTTGCTCTCGGTGCGCCGCATCCGGTTCCAGCCGCGCTGCCGCCTCGCGCAACCCCTCTACTTTGTTCCTTAGATCGTGTGTCTTCATCAAACCTTCATCGTATGAGCGAAAGTGTTTCTCATAGCCTGCCGGCGTCCAGTCATCGATTATCTCACCTTGGCAACCTTTCCGCACTTGGGTATTAGTCGGCCTCACACAGCTGAGCTCCCTTTAACTTCCGAAGATGGTTCGAAAGCAATAACATTTTAAAGGTAAAATATATATACTTAAGATAAGTCTGCGGAGCGTGCACGGGGCGCACCCTGACATCAATAAGAGTGGCACCGCATGACTGCGCGGGAAACCACGGCAACGGGGATTGAAACATTGATTTCGAATCCGATTGGGGTAGCAATTTTCGGCTTTTACCTGGTAGTGATCGTGGTGCTCGGCGTAGTTGCGTCACGGCAGCAAAAAACCGAAACCGATTTCTGGGTAGCAGGTCGCCAGTTCGGGCTACCCATACTTGTCATGGCCAACATGGCCGCGATTATGCATGGCGGCGCGATCCTCAGCGGGGTCGCCTTTGCGGGCAAGTTCGGTGGGATTGCAATATTGCCATACATATCGTTCGTCGGTGGTGCGGCTGTCATTTTCTACTTCTTCGCCAAGAAGCTACGCATGTCGGGTGGCTTCACTATTCCGGACTATATGGGAGATCGCTTCAATAGCACGACATTGCGCGCGTGGAGCGCCGTGGTCGTTGCACTATCCAGCATCATTTACCTGGTTGGCCAGCTGCGTGGCATGGCGTTTGTCCTCGAGCGGTTGCTCGGTTACGAATTCATGACCTGCCTGATTCTCGGAACGATCATCTTCGTTGCATATGTAGCGCTCGGGGGCTTGTTGGCGGTCGTCTGGACCAACATCGCACAGTTTATTTTCATGTGGGTTGGTCTGCTAATTCTCGTACCGTTCGCCTATGAAGCTGTCGGTGGCTGGGAGTCGGTGTTGAGCCGGGTCGAGGCGCTGGCTCCCGGTTGGACATCGCCTACCGGCGTGTCCTGGTCGGCCAGTTACGTGGTCTCCTGGTACCTGATCTGGTTTGTCGCGTACAGCACGCGGATCGAACTCGTCACAAAGATGTTTGCAGCACGGGACGACCGGGTTGCTCGCGCATCCGTGCCAATTGCGATTGGCCTCGTCATGCTTTTTCTGCTGTATGGAAATATCTATTTGGGCGCGGCTGCTCGCATCCTGGTCTGGGACCAAATTGGGTCACCGGACCAGGCATTTCCCTTCCTTGTCGCGCAACTATTGACGCCAGCGCTCGCGGCCGTTGCGCTGACTGGTATTGCAAGTGCGGCTATGTCGACTACCGATTCTTTGCTGCTCATGTCAGGGTCAGCCATTGCTCATGACCTGATCCGGCGCTGCTATGATGAGCCGCGGGGCATGCAGCGTGAAGAAAAGGAATACCTGCGTATCTCTCGCTATTCGATCGTTGTCGTCGGTGTCGTCGCTTTCCTGTGCGCTATACCCGACGTTGCACTCATCTTGCGTATCGTGTCTTACGCAATTGCGCTGGTCGGTTCGGCTTTCTTTTTTCCGCTGCTGGTCGGCATGACATCCAGGCGTGTCAGCCGGCAGGCAGCACTGGCATCGTCGATCGGGGGAACGGTGGCCACCAGTATCTGGATTGTTGCATCACTGCTGAATGTACCGTGGTCAGTAAACCTGCACCCGGGGATAGTCGGGCTTGCCGCTGCGGGAGTCCTGATGTTGCTGGTAACGCTGTTCACGCCGCCTGTCGAACAGGCAAACATCGATAAATATTTTCCGGAGACGACATGATACTCGGACTGCCTGCGGACAGCTTCTGGCTGTTACTTGGAATACCCACAATCATGTTGTTGTACATGCTCTATGACTGCTGGCGCATAATGACGAAGCGTAAAGACTGAAACCGGCGCCGGGTGTGAGGAATTCGCGGCTATGACCAAAGAGGGACCACTATGCTTTCCGACATCAAGAAATCGATATTCATATTGCTGACCATTGCGGCCGTATCAATAGTGGCCGGCTGCGCACGTACGGAAACCGCTGCAGGAAACGATGAACTCGCTGTCACGCAGCAGTCCAGCAGCCTGGTCCGTACAGCGCCGTGGCCGGCAGGGGATGAGAAAGGGATGGGCAATACGATCGGAGCCGGTACCTGGATGCGTTGTGCGTACTATATGCAACAACCCGGCGCAAAAAGTTACGAGTTGTCCCATGTCCGTTCCAATGACATGACCCAGTCACCGTTTGGTGTGCCGCTCACTTACGACTATCGGCCAACGGTTGGCATTCCGGGCACGAAGCATGCTTTTAACGGTGAGCAGATTGCGAGCGGCGAGCCGGGTGCACAGGGCACACAAATGGATGCGCTTGGTCACTTTGCCTACCTCGACAAGGTATGGGACGGTGCGGATCAGTCGGCCTTCAATTCCGCGCAATACTACGGTGGCTACAAGCAGTCGGATGTCAAACCTTCACCGGATTCGCCTTTGCAGAAGCTCGGCATAGAAAATGCGCCGCCCATCGTTACCAGCGCAATCCTGCTGGACGCGCGCACGTACCTTGGAGGTGGCTCGGCACTGGCGCCGGGCCAGCGAATTACCAAACAGGATATCGAGGACATGATGAAGGCTCAAGGCCTTGCCGAACGCGGTTTGCTACCCGGAGACGTGCTGTACATTTACACGGGATGGAGCGACATCTGGGACAGCGACGAGTACTACACGAAGGGGCCGGGGTTGTCCTATGACGCAGCACTTTATCTCGCTGAGAAAAATATAGTGCTGGTCGCACTTGATAATCCGTTTACCGATCCGGTCAATGAGGGCCAACTGGCAGGAAAAGCCGATGCACCAGAGGGCACACCGGAAGGATTGCCATTCGCGATCCATCATCAGAATCTGGCCAATTCGGGAATCTATCAAATTCAGAATATGAAGCTCGATGAATTGGCGAAGGACAAGGTCTGGACATCCTGCACCATGATCCTGCCTTTGCGATCCAAGGGTAATTCTGGGTCACCGATTCGTCCGGTTGCGATTGGCCGTCCGCACGACGGTTAATGTTATTGCATGTGCTTGCCGGCTCTCCAGCTCTTACCGCGGCCGGTTCAACCGGGTGGGCGCCGATCAGGGACCCGTATCGTTCTGCAACTGATGCACATCCAGCAAGAACAGGACCTGGTCATTGTCGTCCAGAAAGGCGCTGGCACCGTAGCTGACCATGAGGAGTTTGACGGGCTCATCAAACATGACGGCATCGTGAACCGCCCCTGCATTTTCGTAGATGTAATCATCAGCTTTAAAGGTCCCCGTCTGCGGGTGTGTGCCGCTGCCTGACAGGATGTAGATTTCCGACGGCGAAAGGTGTCGATGCCGTGGCAGAACGCTTCCTTTGTCTGCCTGGATGATTACCGTGTACTGGCCGGTTTCCCGGCTCATGCGTAGTATTTGCATCGCGATACCCGGTGCCAGTGGGCGCCATGATGCAGGATCGGCCCGATGATCGTTTTCGACGATGTAATGCATGTTCCAAGCTCCTCTGCTTTCTGCCATCTTCAAAACGTGTAGCGTACCGACAGGTTCCATTCACTTGGCCAGGCAAATTGGCCTTCTGTTTGTCCCACGCTGTATTGCGCCAAACCGGCGACCAGGTAAGCCTCGTCCGTGATATTTCGCGCTGCCAGAACTGCAGCCCAGCGTTGATTCGACGACGTCCAGGTGATGCTGGCGTTTAGCAAGTGGAAGTCTTGCTGGGTTAACAACGGCGTGTTTGCGCTGTCTACGCTGTATTCCGAGCGCCAGGACCAATCGAGACGCGGGGTCAGCACTCCGTTTTTCCAGAGTTCGAAATCATGGGATAGCGACGCAGCTATCTGCCATTCGGAAACATTGGGCAGGCTGTTGCCCAAAGCGACACCGGAAGCCAGCGCCCGCTCTGACAGGCGATCGTAGCTGGCATCCAGCCATCCGATGTTTGCACTTACCAAGGTCCGTTGGGCCGGGCTCCAATCCAGCCCCAGCTCGGCGCCGTTAATGGTCGCGTCGCCCGCGTTGGTCAGCGTTGGCGCGACGCCATCAATCACAGATATCTGCATACCTGAATAGTCATTGGTGAATAATGCGCTCGTGATAGCGAGCCGCCCGTCGGCCAGCGTGCTCTTCAGGCCCAACTCATAAACTTTGGAGTATTCCGGGTTGAAGCTCGGCACTACAGGTGTACCCGGTGCAAGGCGTTGTTCATAGCCACCGCTCTTATATCCCTCTGCGTATGACACGTAGATCATCGTTTGAGATCCGACGTGCCAGGCAAGGCTGGTGGACGGCGTGAACTCATCGAAATCCAGGTCCGGAGTTGGTCCGAAGACGAAGGGTATCGGGTTTGCACGGAAATCCAGGTAGGTTTGCGTGAATGGATCCAGCAAAGCGCCGATGATTTGCTGGAAATTCTCGGTTTCGTATTTCTTGTCTTCTGTCGTGTAGCGCAGCCCGACGGTCCACTCGAGTACGTCGCTCAAGTCGTAACTGGCCTGTGCGAAGAGTGCCAGGGAATCCGTTGCGAACTTGCCACCGGAACGAAATATGACGGCAGGAAAGTGCACGACGTTCAGGTTCTCTCCGTTTTCTTCAAAGTAGTACAGACCGGTGATCCAATCCAGTCGTTCATTCATCGCGGTACCAAGCAACTGGATTTCCTGGCTGAATTGCTCCTGCTGGTAGTCGTTCTTGGTTTCTGCGCCGGGATTGGGCGAGTGATCTGAATTGCTGGGCCAAAAGCCATCCAGTTCGCGCCACGCGGTAATCGAATTCACTGTCAGTGATTCATGCACGGCCCACGCGAGTTTCATGCTGACACCCCAGACGTCGAGATCCGATTTATTCTCGTACGGCCTGCTGCCCTGTGAATCGAATATGGGATCGGGCGAAACGTAACCGCCGAAGCTGTCAAACGGTCCCTGGATGTACTGCTGGTCAATGCATGCCGGGTTGCCGCTATTTCCGAGAACGCTTCTGCCGCCACAGTTCAGATTAAGGTTGGCGAGTTCCTGTATCTGCGTCGGGGTTGACGTGCCAGGAATGACCGGAACGAGGCCGAGCAACACGGAAGGGATGGCGGAGCCACGCTCACGGCTTGCATCAGCGGTCACGGTGACGATTACGTTATCGGCCGCGTCCCACTCGAGCACACCGCGACCGGCCAGACGATTTTTCTCGCCGAGATTATCACCGCCGTCGAGATTGTTGACGTACCCGTCGCGTTCGCCACCCAACATCGATAGCCGCGTGCGCACTGAATTGGACAAAGGCATGTTGACTGCCGCCTGGATCTCCATCCGGTCTTCTGTACCGACCGTTAGCTCGACGTTGCCGCTAAAATCGTCGCTTGGTCGCCGGGTCTTGACCAGGATGGCTCCGCCGACATTATTACGTCCAAAAAGAGTGCCTTGCGGGCCGCGTAGCACCTGCACCGACTCGATGTCCACAAGATCCAGCACGCTGCCTACGCTGCGCGCCAGGTAGACGTCATCGACGTACAGTCCCACGCCGGGTTCCGTACCCATGGAAACCTCGTTCGAGCCCACACCGCGAATGTACAGCGAACCGGTGGACGTGCTTCCGCCGATGGGTGCACCGGCGTGAAAGACCATATTCGGAACGACTTCGGCGAGTTGCGCCACGTTTTCGATTCCAGCGTCATAGAGGTCACTCTCGGAAAACGCGGAAATGGCAACGGGTACGTCCTGGATGGATTCTTCCCGGCGACGGGCGACAACAAATATCTCTTCTATGGAAGCGTCGCGGGCTATCTCGGAGCTTTTATCGGGCGATGAAGTAACAGTTTGTGCCCAAACCGGTACCGCGATTCCGAAGGACATAGCTGCCGTGGCTACAACCAGGCGAGTGGACTGGCCGCTAGCAATGTGAGACATGGAGTTTCTCCAATTCCGTGACACTGGGTTCAGAAAAAGGCAGAGCTTCGATTGCGGCTTAACGGGATTTTTATTAACTATGGCCACGCAATCTACGCACAATGCGGCCCGCCGACTTTCATGAAGTTGCGGTCGTTATGCGAAATTGCGACAATCTTTGCGCTAATGCCTCGCCGTGACTTTGATAGCCCCGCCGCGTCCCCGTAGCGCTGACGTACTACACAGGAAAATCATTCCATCATGTCGTTGCCCCGCAAGCGATTCACAAGTTATTTCGAAGATGGTGAATTGCCTGTATCCGGGATCGATGTCCGGTTTCCGACAGGCAGCCGTGCCGTATTGGCACTGGCCAACCATGGCCCGGCACCTGGACTCCATTTCCAGCCCGTGGATGACTTCATCGTGAGCCTGGTGCACCGCTCCAGCCATGCGGAGGTTGTCCGGGATATCGGCCAGGGCCCCCAGATACTGGCGGATGCCCCTGGACGTATATTCGTAACGCCTGCGAGGACACATTCATACTGGTCCTTCTCGGGCACACCAACCGTGCTTCACATTGCGCTTCCCTGGCGTGAAGTTACCGGCATTCTAGGGCTCTCGGAGGACGATCTGATGCTGCGGATGCATGCAATCGCCCGTACCCCGTTTGAAGATCCGATGCTGAACATGATCGCGTGGAGGTTATGGGCAGTTTGCGAGGCTGAAGGACAGGGCGGGGCGCTGTTTGCTGAACACGCCCTGCGTGTTGTGCTGGCGACCCTGCTGCTACGCTCCTCCGGTAACCAACCCACGAAAACACTCGCGCATTGGCAAGTGTGTAAGGCTCAGAATTTTATGCGCAGCCACCTGGATCGATCGCTTCGACTGGTCGACATCGCAGAAAGTGCAGGCTTGTCACAATACCATTTCCTGCGGGCCTATAAGAACTCGACCGGTCTGACGCCTTTTCAGTGGCTGGCCCAACAGCGAGTGGAGCGAGCCAAGGAATTGATGCTTGAACCCGAATGTCAGCTGGTCGAAGTCGCGCTTGCCACCGGCTTTTCGAGCCAGGGGCATTTCTCAACTACTTTCCGGCGCATAACGGGTTTGACACCCACCGGTTGGCAACGCGAGTTCACCGACCGCAAAGCGTAATCGGCTTATTAAGCAAGCTGCTAGCGGTAGTTCTGCGCCATTTCAGCTTTGCCCCATTTCTCATACAGGCGCACAGCGGCCGAACGGGCGTCTGCCGTGTTTTGGTGATCGTGTCCCCATTGTTCTTCAACAACCAGCAAGCCATCGAGTATGAGCGCTTCGGCTTCGACGTAATTGGCGGTTTCGACGAGACACAATCCAAGCCGCCATTTGGTATCGCCGCGCAGCCAATGCGAGGGCAATCGCTCTGTAAAAATTTGGAGTGCTGAGCGAAACATGGGGATGGCCAGGTCGTATCGGCCCTGCAGCGCATAAACGCGAGCCAGGCCAGCCTCGGCAAATGCCATGTTTGGCGAATACGGTGTGTGCAGGGCAACGAGTCGGCGTGCCTCACTATAGCGCTGTATAGCCGTTTCCAGGTCGCCGTTCACCTCGGCGAGCTTGCCAAGGCCGTTGGCGAAATACATGTTGTAGCTGTTGTCAGCACCGTACAGGCGCTCGTTCATTGCATAGCCTTCCTCGTAGGCCCGCAACGCGTCATCCTGCCGGCCGAGCTTGGTGAGAACGGAGCCCATGCCAAGCAATATCGGACTGATTTCCGAACTGTCGCCTGAAATTACCTTTCGCCGCACCGCCAGTGACGTCTCAAACTCCACCAGAGATTCTTCATACCGTTCCTGGTGGTTAAGAAGATTGGCCAATTGCTCCCTAATAAAGACTGCTTCCATCGAGTCCTTGCCGCTTGCCTCAATCATCCACGCCAGCGCTCGCCTATAGTGCGTGTCGGCGGCAGTGTAGTCTCCTTGCAAATGCAGAATGCGGCCCAGGCGTTCATGACTTAAGGCCAGCCAATACGAACTGCCCAGTTGCTCACTGGCTTCCAGCGCTTCGCCGACATAGCGGAGCGACAGATCGTAGTCGCCGGCAATATCCGCATTGACTGCAAGGCGAAATAGCACATCGATATATTCAGCTGAAACTTCGCCGCTCGTCGCCCGGCGCAAATCTTGTTCCCGTTCCAGAACCGCTTGCCCATCTTCGAACTGCCGCCAGCTGATATAGACATGGCTCATGGTCTCGAGCAGGTCCGCCTGCAACTCAGGTTGGTCGGTAAGCTCGCGTTCTATCCGCGCACGTCCTGATTCCAGGATGTCGCGCGCCGTCTGGTTGCCTGGTACAAGATCCGGGTCGGCCGACTCGAATATGCTGACCAGGAATTCCTTGGTTTGCTCGGCACGATCCCGCTCCGCTGTAATTTCACGTGTTTGGCGCGCCGAAACTGTGGCGGAGCGAACCGCCAACGCGGCAATTGTAGCCACGGCTATTACTGTGAACACGGAGAACGCAGTACCGGCTCGATGGCGATTCACAAATTTGCGCGCACGATACCATGTGGAGGGTGTCTTGGCTGAGACGGGATGGCCATTTAGGTAGTTGCGAATATCGTTCGCGAGGCTTTCAACCGAGCTGTAACGCTCTTGAGGTTGCTTAGCCAACGCTTTTGCGACAATTGCATCAAGATCGCCACGCAGTGCATGGTTGATATGACTAACGGGAGGCGGCACTTCATTTGCAGAGTGTTTCCACATCTCAGTCAGGCTCATGCCGTTAAAGCAGAGTGGTGTGCGCTCCGTCAGCAACAGGTACATAAGTACGCCAATCGAGTATATGTCGGTGGTTACGTCGACCTGCTCGCCGCAAAGCATCTCCGGGCTGGCAAAATTCGGTGTAACGGGCCGTTGTGCCATACGCGTTGGTTGCAACTCATTGCCGTCGGGTTCCAGCATCTTGGCAATTCCGAAATCGAGCAAGCGAACCCGACCTGTCTCGGTTACCAACACGTTGCTGGGCTTCAGGTCACGATGAATAATGAGTTTGCGATGCGCGTATTGCACCGCATCGGCTACATCAAGAAGCAAGTTGAGTTTGGCATCAATTCCGAGCCTGCGTGATACGCAATACTCGTCGATGGGTAGGCCCTCAACATAGTCCATGACGAAGTAGGGCACGTCATCCTCTGTCACACCGCCATCAAGTAAACGCGCAATATTGTCATGCACAAGCCGCGCCAAAATCTGTCGTTCGACCAGAAATCGGGCACGGGCCACATCCGTGTCCAATCCGGTCGGCAGAATCTTGAGCGCTGCCTGTTGCTCGAAATGCTCATCAGAGCGGGCCACCAGGTACACGGCACCCATACCGCCGCGGCCGATGCGCCGCAACAGACGCCATGAACCAATCACCTTGTTCGCTGGGAGCGGCGTATCGTCCTCGGCCAGGACCTCCAAGCTGACTTTGCGGGCCAGACCATCAAAGTAAGCTTCGGACTCGTTGGCGCCGGAAAGCAGCAAGCTTACTTCACGTAACAAAGTTGGATCGTCCGCACATGCGCCGGTCACGTAGCGTATGCGCGTTGCCGGATCGAGGGTTCGAGCTTTGAGAAAAATTTCTGCCGCTTGTTCGGAAATCACCCTGATGAGTCCTCGATTGTATCGTCGCCGAGTGGTTTCATTTCACTGAATAGCCACGCGCTGACTACTGTCCAGTCGCGCTTCACGGTAGCGGCGGAAACGTCCAGAGCCGTGGCCGTTTCCTCTACAGTCATGCCACCGAATACGCGGCACTCGAACACGCGGCAACGCCGCGGATTATTGGCCTCAAGTTTGTTCAGCAGGGAATCAATGAGCAGTAACTCGTCGACCGTACTCGCATCCTGCAGGGATAATCCGGACAAGGTGACACGAAGTGCGTTGCCGCCACGTTTCGCAGCCGTGTAGCGTTCGGCGTAGTTGATGAGTACCTGGCGCATGGCCTTCGATGCCGTCGCAAAGAAATGCGCACGGTCCTGGTAGTTGGCCAAATCCTGCGCGGCCAGCCTGACGTACGCTTCGTTGATCAGGGCCGTCGTATTGAGAGTCTCGTTGCCGCTCCAGCGGCGACGTTGCGCCTTCGCAATCTTGCGCAGCTCCAGGTACACAGATTCGAACAGCGCGTCGCTCGCCCGCCGGCTGCCGGCCGACGCCTCCTGAAGTAAACGCGTGATGTCGCCGACGCCACCCACGAGTCATTGTCTCCCGCCACGGGTACCAGCAGAAAGCTGGCAACGTACCCTGAGAAACAAGTATATCTGATTGCAATTATTGCACCATGACGATTGCGACCACGATCAGCAGCATTGATAGGACCTTTGATGGTGTCGCGACGGTTTGTAATTTCAGTGTTGAACGGAGTTGTATGAATCGCAGTGGCAACCAGTATTTGACCGCAAGCGCCGATACCCAGCTGAACACGAGGACAAACAGCGGCAGCGTACTTTCCAGCAAGGCAACAAATGATACAGATGGCCCAGATTTCGTGGCGCGTTGCGATGCCAGCACGGCCAAGACTTCGAGCAGTTGAACTGCCACAAACAATGGAACAAATTGACGAAACATCTTGGCAACGCGATGCCTGCGTTCTTTTTGTACACCAACCATTATCAGCGAGGTCGCAAATGCGCTGAACGAAAACATGCAAACAGCCGATGCATAGTTCGTGCGCTGCAGTACCCAGGCCTGCATGACCATCATCAATGACGCGGCGATGACCGAGGCAAGCAGGCATGCTACAACCTGCCATGACAATCGCGCGACCTGAAACCCGATTAGTACTATGATGCCAGCGACCGCGATCGCTATTGCTGCGTAGTGCAGGCCACTGAGTCGCTCCCCGAGAAAGATAAAAGCGAATGTCGGCACGAAAAGCACACTGAGGGCGTTGAATATCTCTGCGTTGACCGCATCGCGGAGAAAGAAGAGCGCTTTGAAATACAGATAGATGTGCAAAAGGAATGCCAGACCCGACAGCAGGCCAACCCCGACTAACAGGAAATCGAGGTCAAGCGCATTCGCAAATTGTGCCATCACAAAGAGCGGTAGCAGACAAAAGAGACCTGCAACCATTACTCCATCTGATGGCACACGATAGACCCCTGCGCTGACAAACCCCACGTCAATGACGCACGATAAACCCCAGGCAGCGGCGGCAAATAGCGATAAAAAGACCCAGTTATCAACGAACCCTGCGGTCACACGTCCGGCCTGTGAATTTTCTCCTGATTAAATAAACCGGATTCGGCTGCTTTTCGGCTCATTTCGAGCTTTGCATCGCTGCAGCTCACTTTCACGCGATTATGAGCCGCTTTCCGCTCGGTTTCTGTTTGAGTAGTTATGAACCGAGGGGGCAGGAAAAGGATATCTGCATTGGCAGGTGCTGACGCGGCCAAACGACGTGTCCGGTGTGCCTTGGCAAGACCCGTGTTAGTGCTACTGGCGCTTTACTGTTCGTTAATCAATCCGGCGGTAGCTGAAGGTGAGGCGAGCGGCCAGGTCACGATTGCGACCGATTATATGTTTCGCGGTGTGTCGCAAACGCTGTCCGGTCCTACAATTCAGGCTGAGATGTCATTGGAGTATAACAACGGTTGGTACGCGTTTTTGTGGGCTTCTAATGTCGATTTCACAGACGCGGGCGCCGTGGATGATGGCGCAAGAGTTGAGGTGGATGCCGGCATCGGCTATGCACTATCAATCAATGATCATCTAACTGCGGATCTGAGCGCAATTGTGTATACATTCCCAGGCACGAATGAGGGATTCGACTACGATTACCTTGAATGGCAAGCTTCTCTGAGCCTTGACGAGCAGCACCAGGTGACCGTGGCCTACAGCGAGAACGTCTTCGGAAGTGCCGCAAGCGGTACCTACGTTTCTCTTGCAAGCGGCTTGGAGATCGCACGCCAGCTGAATCTGGGCGTTGAGCTTGGGTACTATAATCTACGCAATGCGTACGGGTTTTCGTATTACTTTGCTGAACTATCCGTAGCCGGGACGCTGAAATCAATTGACTGGCAACTCAGCTACTTTGCGACGTCCAACGGCGCAGAAACGCTTTTCTACGAATCCACGGTGAATGACCGTCTGGTACTCACCCTGATGCTTCCATTCTGATGCGAAGTTGCGCGCAACGCAGATAACCAGACGACCCATGCGGGCCGCCAGATGGCGGTTCGTGCTGTGCCGCCTGCGGGCCAAATTGGTGCGGAATTCTTGATACGATCGTGAAACCAGGCCGGTATTATCCTGACTGGTCAACGATGTACTGAGCTATGGAATTCGCAGGTGGTACTACTAACGGACGGGACGGAGGGTTGCTGTTCGCCCGAAACAAGTTCGACCTGGTGTTGCTTGACCTGCTACTGCCGGATGTCGACGACCTGAGTGTTTGCAAGGCAATACGTCGAGACTCTGGTACACCGATAGTCATGCTGACGGCGGAGTCAACTGCAGCAGAAATTGTTGAAGGCCTGAAGAGTGGAGCCGATGACTATGCGTGTAAACCCTTCGGATCGAAGGAACTTCTCGCAAGAATTCGCCGTTGACTGGTCCGTTCGCAGCGACGAGCCAATGTGGTACCGACAATTCGCAACGGCGACAAGGTGGCAAGAATGCGGCATTCAGCGACCTGAGCCACGCACTGGAGCGGCTAATATTCGAGAACTGGCCCGGACAGGATCAACCCAATTCGGTTGGCTAACGCTTTATTAATATATGCGCGAACGTCGTGTTTGTGATCAACAGCGCGTGACGGCGCGGCAAACTGTCCGAATGACAATGCCTGCCAATAAATGTCAATTATTTGTGATCACCAACTCGCTGAAATTTTGTCTTAGACACCAGTTCCCATGACGCCCTATTGTCGAACGACCGTTCGAACACGCGAGTGAGACTATTTGGGCCATCGGCTATCCATGCTTGACGTGTCAGGAAAACCTTTCCATCAATATTCCACTCTTTGACGATATACCAGTCGTCACCAACCCGTTCCGTATCCCAGTTTTGATATAAAGCATTTTCACTGATCCAGGTAAATTGCCAACGATCGTTTATCTGATCCCACGCGCGAATTGCGAACGATTTGCGTGCGATACCGTCATCCACCTGTGTCCACTCCTCCACGTATGCTGCCGGATGAACGCCGCGCCGAACCACGAATGTTGTTGCAGATGGGTCAGGTTGTCCGTCGACAATCTCATGCCAGACGCCAGGCCAGAAATCAAAATATGCAGATTGTTCCGTACCTTCAAATGGGGCGTTCGTCTGCCCAAAAACCGTACAAGGCAAGAACCATAGAGCTGCCAGAACCGGTCCAATTGTACGAGCCTGTGTTAACGAGAAGAAAAAAGTCATAATGAAGCCTTAAGTTTTGGAGTCCGACGAATTTACGATGGCTGTTCCCGAGAAATTGCCACCATTTACTCAAACGATGTCAGGATCGTATCACGAGCACCATTTTATCACCTTGCCACGACGACATTTTCGCGGCCAGACTCGGAACGATTTCGGCTCGCACAAAACGAGAACTACCTGGCTCCGGAAACTAGGCGGATTTCTTATGGGTTGCTTAGCGGCGTTGTAAACCAGCTGCCATCGGCGAAGAGAAAACTGTCGTCGATGCCGCCGATTTCTGTAAAAAAGGGCGCACACAGCCAATCGCCCGATATCAGCTCTTTCGGACCCAGGCGGCCGTTGAGCTCAAGTAATTCAGTCCAGAAATCCGGCGGGTCTGCCGGAGGCCCCGGCACGTTTATCGATTCAATCAGGACAATGTCCGGGTACGTCAGACGTACACGAACATTGCTGAAGGCATCACCCGCCAGGGAAATGCCGGACCCGTCGGGGTTCAGAATCTTGCGCCCCGCCTGGCCACCCATAGAGCCGGAGTACTCGACGAAGCTATCACTGCGCAGTGTCTCGCCACTCAGTTCGACCATGAAGTCGATATGACAGTCGAGCATTTCTTCACCGGATTTTGTGCTGGCCGCGCCCTCAAGGGAAAAAAACGTGGGCAAGGAGGGTGGTGGGGCGTCGCTGCCGCTGCTACATGCCTGCAGCAGCACGCATGCCACAATGCTTGCCATCATGGTGTTAGGAGAGGGGAGCAACGAGGACATGGCGGCCCGACTGATTGCGAGTGGTCTTGTCCAAAGTAAGGGCCGAAAAAGTGGCCTTGTCAACCAACGAATAGTTATTAGCCGGGGCGGGGTGCGACCGTTCCTCGAGGATCTGTTCGCCACTATCTCGTTGTGACTCGGCTAAGAGGCAATCAGGTTCTTGGTACTTTTCGGCGGGCAGATGGGTTGCACGTGTTTGGTGATACCTGGGAGTTGAATGGCAATACCTGGCGGCCGAAATCGCGAGACAAACCGAAGAAGCACATCAACAACGGCCATTAACCTCATACACGCACACACGCGTGACTCAGCACCGCAAGCAACGGTAGACTCATGCTGTGCGTAACACCGGAGAATAGTCATGACCCTGCTGGTACTTGGTTTGCTGTTGTTTCTCGGCATGCATTCCGTGTCGATCGTCGCCGTCGGGTTCCGAGACCTCGTGGCCGCGCAGAGTCGGCTCGGCTGGGCGGCGTTCTATAGCCTGGTGTCGCTCGTTGGCCTGTACCTGATCGTCCGTGGCTATGGGACCGCGCGTCTGGATCCCGTGGTGTTGTATACACCGCCGCTGTGGCTGCACCGTGTCGCATCGATCCTGTTGCTGCCCGTCTTTATCCTGTTTTTTGCGCCGTACTTGCCTGGTCGTATCAAGACTGCAACGGTCCATCCACAACTTCTGGCCGTGATGTTATGGTCCGTCGCGCACCTGCTCGCCAACGGCACCCTGGCAGACGTCGTGCTGTTCGGCGCCGTACTGGTCTGGGCCGTTGCGGATCGCCTGTCAATGAACCGTCGTGTCGGTCGGCCGGTTCCCGGCGCGCCGCCGTCGAGGTTCAACGATGGTTTGCTCATCGTGATCGGTATCGCTGCCTACGTGCTGATGGTTACCTGGTTGCATAAAGCGTGGTTTGGCGTCGCGCCGCTATAGACGGCTTTCAACCCATTTGCAGTCGTATCCTGGAAGCACGGCGATATTGAACTCACGGTAGTGGACAGTCCCATGAAGCGCACGATCACTGACCTGACCCTGACAATATTGGCGATCATGTCGCTTACTTGTCTGATTTCGATGATGGTCCTCTTTTTGGGCGGTGGCCAGGAAGGCACCGATTTACTGATGCTTATGTACTTGCAGGCCGGGATTACACCCATTGCGCTCGGAATCGCTGTCGTTGGCATTTATCGATTTGTCGCCGGTCACAGCTGGGCAGAAGGCGCGCGAGCAATGTGGAGAGCCATTCCGCAGTGGCAGGTTTTCATTTTTTTGTTGCTCAATTCGCTGGTCTTTTTTGGCGAGCTGGCATTTGTCATGGTCATGCGGGCAACGGAGGTCGTCGTGCCGTGGAATGCACACATTCCACTGGTATGCATATTCGTATGTTCTTCCGCCTATCTGGTACTTTACGCCAGCGCAAATTCGTACCCGGGCAGTCCACCAGCAATGTCTGGCCGCTGGATGTAGCCATGGCGCGGAAGCGGTGGATTGTCCGGGCTCATACATACGAATATGATTTAACATAATATACATTATACGCATATATGTATCCAACGATCCCTATACATTATGCGTACATACTATGCGCATCAATAAACCCATAATCCGATACAATTAAGGAGTGAGCGCCATGGCAGCCGATTCCAGGACCACCGATCATGCCCGCCGAAAAGCAGTTAACGTAACTGTCAGCCAGGATCTCCTGGCGTCCGCTCGCAAGCACAATCTGAATTTGTCAAAGCTTCTTGAAGAATCGCTGATTACAGAACTCAAGCATCGCTGGCAGGATCAGTGGCTCGACGACAATAAAGCCGCAATTGATGCCTACAATGAACGCGTTGCAAAACATGGTGTATTCAGTGATGGACTCCGGCAATTCTAATGCAGCAATTCGACGTCGTTAGCAACGCAAATCCCGGTTCGAAGCGCCATGTCCCCTACCTGCTGCTGCTTCAAGCTCCACTTTCGATGAAATGGCCACGCGAATCGTCGCTCCTTTGATACCTTTGGCACGGTTTGAGCAGCCGATAGCTCACCTGAATCCCACAATTGATATCGCCGACGTATCGTATGTCGTGTCGATTGCTGAAATTGCTGGCGTACCGTTGACTGCGCTGGGCACTCACGTTCAATCAGTCGCCAAGGAACGGCTCGAGATTATTGCCGCCTTGGACTTTCTGTTCACTGGCAGTTGATCAGGGCCACAGCAAAGCCGCACTGAGTTGATGTGATCTACTTTGCACCACCTGCCCGCAAAATCATTAAACTTGAAGCATGGAAGATCGTCTGAATATCCCGAGTATCACGGGAACGGATCTCGTTTTTGACGTGGCCGGCCCGGGTGGACGCAGTTATGCCTTCATTATCGACTGGCATATTCGACTACTCATCGCACTCGCATGGTTCCTGCTTGCCAGCCTGATTTACGCAGGCAGCCTGTCCTGGGCCGGCGTTGCGGATGATTCCCTGTCCGGTTACCTGTATATCGTGGCTCTGCCGGCCATGGTCATTTATTTGCTGTATCACCCGGTACTGGAAATCCTGATGGATGGTCGAACCCCTGGCAAACGTATGGCCGGGATCCGGATCGTGGCGCGCGATGGCAAGGCACCTGGCATTGGCGCCCATCTCGTGCGCAACCTGTTCAGGCTGGTTGACAGCTTGCCATTCGCGTATTTGATTGGTTTCACATCGACACTGGTGACCGAAAATAACCTGCGATTTGGTGACCTGGCTGCGGGCACCCTCCTCATCTATGACGCCGCGGATGAAAAACTCGCCCTGAAAGAGGTAGAGGCCATGCACGGTGCCCGAATTGGTTTACAGGAAGCCGAACTCGTACAGGAACTCACTGCACGTTGGGACTCGCTGGATTCCGAAACTCGTCTTGATCTCGGCAGGAAGCTACTGAAACGCCTGGAAGGCGATTTACCGGCAGGACTTAGCAGCGAAGCCGTATTGTCGCGGCTCAAGACACACCTGGCTTAAAAAGCGATGTCGAATACGCAGGGGGCAATGGATAAATGGCTACAAGAGCAACTGCCACGATGGCGGGACGCGGCCAACCAGCTTACGGGCATAGAAAAATCAAAGTCCGCACAAGCGGACGACGTCATGAACACCGTCCATTCCTATCGCGAGATCGCACGTGACCTGTCTGTGGCCAGAGACATTGCCCCGGGCAGCAAGCTGACTCGCTATCTTGAACAATTATATGCTCGCTATTATCGAGCGCTGTATCGTAAACCCGGTTCTCTGTGGCAGGAAATCAAGGACCTTGTACTCGTTGATGCGCCGGCGATAGCCAGATCACTCGGCCAGCAAATTCTCTCAGTAAGCACATTGTTCATAATAAGTGGCCTCGCTGGATGGTGGCTAATCAACACCTATCCGGAACTCGTCTCACTTTTCGCGTCGGAAGAAATGATCAATGGCGTAAGTCGCGGCGAACTCTGGACCGATGATATCCTGAATGTGCTCCCGTCATCGATGCTGGCCTTGTCAATCTTTACCAACAATGTGGCCGTCACGCTGTTCGCGATGTGCCTCGGTGTTTTTTACGGGCTCGGCACGATATACATCATTGCAATGAATGGCCTGATGATCGGTGGCATTTTTGCAATGACAGCGCAGCACAATCTTGCCGGCCGTCTGTTCGAGTTCGTAATCGCGCACGGTATCGTCGAACTCAGCGTAATCTGTATCGCCGGTGCCATTGGCGTGTCACTCGGAATGTCCATCGCGCGGCCCGGCAACCGAACTCGCGCCCAATCATTCCACCGGGCAAGTATCAGAAGCGCAAAGCTGATCTTCGTATGTGCCCTGTTCCTTATCGGTGCGGGTCTTATCGAAGGCTTCATCTCACCAGACCCTGGCTATTCCCTCTCGTTCAAGCTGTCCGTCGGTATTTTGTACATGACGATTTTCGTTGCGACGTTGAGCGGTGTGCCACGCTACCTGCTGTCCAGAAATCAGCAGGTCTAAATCAGGCGCTTTGACCGAAGTTTCTCGTAGAGCGAAATGACACGGTCATCCAGCTCGCGTGGTCGCGCGATTACCGTATAGGCGCCCATTCGGCGAAGTCGCGCCACGTTCAGATTCACGCTCATGTTGTATTCCCGCGCTGCCAGGCTCTTGTATGGATCGAACCACGAACTTGCAGTGCGTTCCGCCAAAGCGGCGACTTCGTCGCTCTGAATGCCGACTATGACGGGCAGATGCTTGGGCAATAATAGTTGTGTGCATCGCGCGAGCTGGCTGTGCGCGTCCCGGTCGTAAAGATCGGTCAGCAGTATCACCAGGCTCCGGTGTCTTGCCAGGCTACGAATTCGCAGTGCAGCCTGTACGAGGTTTGACTCGACCGCGCGCGGCGTCAAGTCATGAAGAGCCTTGCGAACCTGCTGCACTCCGTCGAGCCCGCGACGCGGCGACACTGTACGTAATATGCGGTCTGCAAAGACGACCAGCCCTGCCCTGTCCTCCGCAATGACAGCGTACTCGGCAAATCGCGCGGCGAGATTAACGTAGTGGGACAGCTGGCTCATGCCGTCGAATTGAATACGGCTCATGCGCCCGGCGTCGACCGCAATCAGAATCTCAAGGTGCTGATCTTCACCGAACACTCTCGTGACGAGTTCACCGCTGCGTGCGGTCGCCTTCCAGTCTATTGCGTTGCGGGCATCCCCACGACGGTATTGTCGCAAGTGGTGCAGCTCCATACCGCCACCAATCAGAGCCCTCGCCTCCGCACCTTGAGGGCTCGATGACGATTTGCGCCGACTTTCACCCAGCGTATCCGGGTATACATTGATCCGGGCGTCCAGCGGCAAATTTCGAGACCATCGTGCAAGGCCCAGAGGCCCCAGCACGCGAGCGGGTATATGCCGCCAGTTCCTGGTACCCAATTCGACGCCGCGAACCGGCACTTTATCGATAACCTCAGCGACCGGCGAAGCCGTGACTTCGCCGATCTCTCGCGAGCCGGTCAGTCCCGCGGGCAATGCGGCGGCATAGTCGATTTTGATACGCCTCGACCCGGTATTGAGGAACGCGAGATCCAGTTGTGAGTCGACGCCAAGCTTCAGCTGGAGCCCATCAATCAATCTGACCGCGGGCTGGTTGCGACTGACCACAACCCATTCGTAGATCAATCCCAAGGCCAGCAAAGCGACGGCAATCCTCCAGACCGGAATCGAGATGAGCGATTCGTTCCACACACCGATTATTCCCAGCAGAACTGCTATTGCTGCGAAAAATACTGACCTGGGCTGCAGGCTCATGGTTACTAGAGCGTTACCGACACAGCTGCAATAATTCGCTTTACTTCATCGGCGGCGTGAATGCCGTCAAGCTCGGCTTCCGGAGTCAGAACCAGGCGATGCGGCAAAACCCACGCGGCAGATTTTTTTACATCATCAGGAACAACGTACTCTCCGCCTCTCAACGCAGCCTCGATTCTTGCGCACCGAACAAGTGCGAGCGCACCTCGTGTCGAAAGGCCGAGGTTAATTAATTCACTTTGCCGGGTTGCGGCTGCGATATCGAGACAGTAAGCAATTAGCTCATCCGAGAGGTGTACCGCTCCAATCTCAGATCGGGCATCGATCAGCGCCTGTTTGTCAATCGCGTTACTGATCGATGGGCCGAACTCGACACCCGGCAGATCGTATCGCCTGATGACCCGCATCTCCGATTCGCGATCCGGGTATTCCATTCGGATACTGATGAGAAACCTGTCGAGCTGGGATTCCGGCAGGGGGTACGTGCCTTCGAATTCACGCGGGTTCTGCGTAGCGACGACAAGAAAGTCGCTGGCAAGCTTGAAACTTTCACGGTCAATGGTGACCTGGCGTTCTTCCATCGCCTCGAGCAATGCAGACTGGGTTTTCGGCCCGGTTCGATTGATTTCGTCCATGAGAACCACATCGGCGAAAATCGGACCCGCATGAAACGAGAATTCGCCCTTCTGGGAATCGAACACATGAACGCCAATGATGTCTGTTGGCATCAGGTCGGCAGTTCCCTGGATACGTTTGAAGTCCCCGCCAATCGCCGCAGTCAGGGTTTTCCCAATAAGAGTCTTACCAAGGCCCGGCGCACCTTCAAGAAGAACATGACCGCGTGCAATCAAGGCTACGGCAAGTGCATGTACCACATGCTCCACACCAAACACGACCTGCCCTATCTCATGATGCAACTGCTGCTCGAAGTCCTGTGCTTTATTCGTCATCCTATTGCCTTTCTCGCTGCGTGGATTGTGTTGTGCAATTCGATCAATGAGATCTTCTTCTCCTCGGTCAAATGCCGGTACTGCCGTTCCAGTTTGGCAAGGAGCCTCTTATCGAGTGTCTTCAGCGTGCCCAGCTCCTGCCAGACCGGCTCGCCGTTGATTGCCAGATGCATTTGCCGTCGCAGATCGTTGAACCACAATTGATACATCCACATACCGACAGCGGCGTCGCTCATGCGGCGCTTGATAAACCCTGCTGTCGCCTCGACGAAGTCAGTCTGTCGCACTTGCATCGACATATCCTGGGGGTCCAAAAGGCGGTTACTCGATCCCACGACGTACAGCAGCCACAGTCCGACGATGAAATAAATCGTATAGTGCAGGCGCCTGTCTGAAAAAAACGCTTCCGGATCGTAGATATTTGACAGACCCTGATGCAGGTCATCAAAAATAACGGTCGCGCCGTCGCCAAGATTTTGCTGGATGAGATTGGCAACGAATATTCTGTTGTCAGCACTGGCTATCATACTATTTGTCAGGAGTGTTCCGCTGCCAACAGTAATTACTTGCCCGTTCTCGAATTGCCCTTGCCAAACAACAGCCGTGCCGGTCTCGGGCATCGTTGCCAATTCAAGTATGAGCTCGTAATGATCCACGTCGGTGCCCCAGACCGAGCTCCGGAAATCCGATCGTGCCTGCATGCTCCGGATATTCCTCATCAAGGGATGTCCGGTACGCGGTACGATCTCGTACTCCTGCCCCGTTCCCGTATCCTCGAATTGCGAGAGTGTAGTGCGAATCGACTCCCCTGCGCCGTCGGAAGCCGGATCGGGATCACCTGACTCAACCGGTAGCGCAACAAAACGAATACCGGTGATCGTCTGTAGATCGTCAAAAAAAGCGGGGGTCGCGGTAAGCGACCAGTCCGGCGTCTCGTTGATTGCCGCAAGGACCAATACCGTATTGCCGGCTGCAATCCAGTCCAGTAAGGATTCGGATTCGATCTCCCGCATCGGTCGCGAATACGGTAGCGTCGTCACCAGAATATTGCCTGTCTCGCTCGGAATCTCCGCATTGTTGGCCAGGTTCGAAAAACGTCCACGCAGGCTATAGGTACTAACACCTGCGCCGACAAGCCATTGCTGAACCGCGAAATAGCCGTTGTCGCCCTGTTCGATGCTTGTAGGTCTCGTTACCGTTTGTTGCGGAGCCGTTGTGCCAGAGAAAAGGCCGTAAACGACAAAAAGGGCAAGCAGCGCGCCGACGAAGGTCACCAGTCGATCGCGCATGGCTCAGGCCTGACCCGATGTCAAATTGCCGACCAGTATGATACCGGCGGACACCAGCGCTTCAATCTCATGTGGTTGATTCTTCCCGCGACTGAAGCGGCTTCGTTCCGCGAATTCTGAAACACGCGATACGACATGCAGGCTATCACTTCCCAACACGCTCGCGGCACAACTTGCCTCGCGGTGGGTGCGCGCCGGTTCGTACGGTATTTTTCCCAGTGACTCCAGGCGTTGCAAGATCAACCGCAAGAGAAGTGATGGCCTGTCATCAAGAGCGGCGTTGCCTATATCTGCAACTGTCAATGCCTGATCGTCGACGCCCGGTCCTGCCCTCCCCGCACTCCGCCCGATTTTCAGTACACGGGCCGGCAACGAGCCCCGGGCCGCCCTGATCTCCATCACGACGACCACAACGGCCGCGGCGACCACCAGCGCGCTCAGCGACCAAAATGCAATCTCGACCGCCAGACTCGATATTTCAATATTCGATAGCCATTCGGAAAACCTGCCCGCGGTTTGGCCCGGCTTACCCGACAGCAGGTCATTAAACCAATCCACGAACATTTCCCAGAACAATTTGTTGTCGATAACCTCGGTGGCATCGCCAAGACCGAGCACTATTTCGTCCAAAGCCAGCAGGGACAATGCCTCCGCAGAAGGCCGTTGGCCGTAGTACGACTCGAAGTACCCGAGTTGGGAGAGCTGCGCAATGGAAAGCACCTCCTGCCATCCGAGTGGCAGTGTCTCTCGCCATTGGCTCGACTCAATGTCCTCTATCAGGTCGGGACAGCTGTCGCGAATCAGGATTTCACCTGGGTCGTCCCCACTGACGACTGTGGCATTGCACTTCGCAATTGCAGAAGCGAGATCCGCAACCGAACCGGTGGAATACAGACCAAGGAGTAATACACCTGCCAGTCGCACCGCAAATCGTTGTGCGGTCACTTCTTGCCCAGGTTCTCGATTCGTTCTGCCAGATCTACACCTTGATTGCGTAGTTTCAGGTCGTTGTAAACCTCGTACGCAAGGCAATACATCATTGCTGATATTACGGACGTTATTATCGGGATGATAACTACGTCGCTCAGAAAATTGGGCTGCAATGCCTCGCCAGTCTCTGATGAGGCGGCCATTATTCCGACCACGAATCCAACCGCCACGTAGAATACGGCAGCGACAATCGTCATGATTGTCAGTAAGCCCGCCGTGCGCCACCAGCTCCCTTTCACGAGTCCGTAACTATATTTGATGCTCTCGATCGGACCCTTGGTGTCGGCAGCAGCTGCATAGAACGCGAAAGCCAGCATTACGCTCAGATAAATACCTGGAATGATTAACAAGACAAGCCCGACAATAAGGGCAAGCATGAAAACCAGCGATGTGCCAAAGACCGCCGGGACCCGTTTCAGGCCAGCTAGCAACGCATGGCCAAGTGGCATCGCCTCGCTCGTGGATACGGCTTGAATCCGGATGATCGCGGCGGCCATCAGTGCTGAACCGACAATCATCATGACAACGTATGCGCCAAGTATTAATGGCACGTTGATGCTCGGCACGCCGTTTTGCGCAATTTGTCCGAACATTGAAATCTGCAAAACCCACCCGAAAATTGCGCCCGCAAGTGCGCCCAGGTATGTGATTGGAACAACCTGCTTGATGGATGCCGCGAAAAGCTTGAAACCACTGTCCAGCACGCCGCCTATGGATTGCGGCTCATTCGTACGCGTAAACATATCCCTCGCCCCCGTAGTTTGATCGATCCTTGGACGAATTTCATAGGCTCGCGCGTCTGAAGTCACAAGGCCTGAGCTTTCCAGGTACCGGGATATTATCTAAATCTACCGACGTAGTCGCGAACGAATTGATTGGAACAGATGGGTACCGAGTGGGTATTTACTTGTATTTCGGGGATAAGCTCGGATACGGCGCCGTCGCGCCAAGTCCAATTCAGGTCGTTCATTATGTCAGCATAGAAACCCGGCGCGGCGGTATCAAACATTTGTGTACGGCTTCATTTCCACCCGCCCGGGCTTTGTTCAGTTTGTTTTTGGAATGGTGCAGGTACGAATTTCATGGCCTTCTGCCTTCGTGACGCGCGGAAGTCCCGCCGCCGCGCCGAACTCATGCGCGACATCGCAATTCGGCGTGCCTCGGCCTAAACTTTATAAGAACTCGACGCCCTGACTTTGACCTCAAGTCCGAGCGTTCGGCGCAAGCCTCAACATACGCTCGACGGCAGCCCCAGTATCGCGCGCGCCTGATTCGGCGTAGCGACTTCACGATTCAATTCCGTGCAAATGCGTACGGCCCATCTGACAGCATCGGCATTGTCTTTGAATTGCTGGCCTCGCCGCAAGTAGAGGTTGTCTTCCAGACCGACACGAATATGTCCACCCATTATCGCTCCCATCGTAATCATTGGTAGTTGAAACGGGCCGATTCCGGAGCAAAGCCAGATCGCGCCAGGCGGAAACTCTTTCACAATTTGCAGCAGGTTTTCCGGCGTTGGATAACTGGCAGTCTGGGCACCCATAACGGTCTGAATCAGGTACGGAGGCGCGATTAACTTTTTTTCAATTAAGTTTCGAATTACCCATGCGCCCCCCGGATGGTAGATCTCAAGCTCCGGCTTTATCCCCCGCTTTTTCATTTCCGCGGCGAATTGTTCAATGATTCCGTAAGTGAACGGAATACAACAATCTATTTCACGTTCATCTCGCGGGTTCGGCAATGGGGCATCGCGTTGTTTCAAACGAAAGCGGCTCATGTCAGGTGTGAGATTCAACGATGCGATTTCCGGTTTCGCGCTCAAACTTGATATCCGCTCGGTCATTGTCATTTCCAGGTCACCGCCGGTCGTGTAATTGATGATGATATCGGGACATCGCTCACGAATCATGGCATCTAGCGACTTCCAGTGATCGGCGACGCGCGCTCCTTGTGTCAGATCCTTCGGATTGCGGGCGTGTGCGTGAACCATTGACGCGCCAGCTTGGTAGGCATAGTAAACTGAATCAGCAATTTGCTCCGCAGTTTCAGGGAGTGCGGGGTGGGACTCCCTGCCCTGAATGCCGCCGTTGCAAGCGACGCATACAATTGCCGGTGGAAAACCGGACCTTGTATGCTGCATGAATTCATAACTATCCGTGTAATTCCAGGTAAGTTTAGACATCGGGCTAATTAGCTCCACCTTGTTGGCTGCGAACTTACTCCGTGTACTTGTAAACGGTAACGTACGATTCCCCTGACAACCAGATTTTGTTGGTTGCCTCGATTGGAGTGTGCTCTTCGGCTGGTATGCCACCTGTATTCAGGTTTCGAGACAAACGGGGGAAATTACTACTGGAAATGTGTAGACGCATGCGGTGGCCGGGCTTCAGATAGTACGCAATAGACCGCATGTCAATGGAAGCGCGATAGCGTACTTCTGGCGTCATCAATACCGGGTTCGGAAAACTGCCACGGTAGCGCATGCGGAGCGCACCTTCCTGGATATTCAATGTTGAGCCATCCGGACTCACATCAACCAGCTTTGCAGTGAAGTCAGTATCGACCGCACTGGACGAGACCAACAATTCCGTACGGAGGGGCCCGACGATTCGGTAGCCCTGCGGAAAAGGCTCTGACGTGTAAATCAGGACGTCGTCGCGCTTTTCAACGTCTGATTGATCCACATGCCCGGGTACGTCGTTCGGGTTCCCTGTACAGCACACCGGGCCGCCCTTGCTGGGTACGGGGTTCAGCGGATCGTAACGAAATTCATCGTACTGTCGATTTGCGCTTCCCGTCCCAACTCCGACTGTCCGCGACAGAGTACCGTCTCCGTTAATACTGTTCGCGCCTGACTGGCTACCCAGGACCCACTGTTGATTAACAGATCGGCGAGGCGGCCATTGCTCAGACTCGATCCAGCGGTTTTCTGCCAGCACAAAGAATCGAAAATTGGGGAGTTCTGGTGGCGTGGTCGATGCCTGTTTCAACCAGTAGTCAAACCATGCAAGATAAAGCTCATCATAAGAGAGGCCATCATAAGGTTGGCTGTCGTTGGAAACTTCAAGGTTCCCGATACGGTAGGCAATGTTCTTGGTATTCAAGTCACAGTGATTCCCCGGTGCAACGATTACCGGATGAATCGGTTCAATCCCGCGCTTCCTTGCCGATCGCTTTGACATTTCCGCAATGGCGAATGTGCCTGCCAGGGTCTGGTCTTCCCAGGTATTGATAGCCAGAGTCGGTATTGCCGACCCGTCATCGTCAGTGAGGTAGCCAAGACGATCCCACCAGGGATCGCCGAGTGGGCGGGATACGAAGTCCTCGTAGTCGGTAAGATCATCACGTTGTTGCCGTACCAGGCCGACTATCGGGAGACCGTCCAAAGCAGCCGGCGTCAGTTGCGAAGGCCCCACTTTCGGGCCGGGAGACTTCTGGCCCGAGACCGTAAACCAGCCCACTGCCGACGCGAGATTCAGCACACCGCCCTCGTAGATACCGAAATAATCGTAGCGTCCCGCAGCAGAGCCGATGCTGCCGCCCGCGCCCATCGTTATCATTGCAACGTGCCTTGGATCCTCGGCCTTTGCTAGCATGTGCTGGGATTCGCCGAGGGCCGAGCAACCAAAGGTTCCGACACGACCGTTAGACCACGGTTGGGCGACGATCCACGCGAGCGTATCTTCCCCGTCCTCAACAGTCTTGTTGTACGGAGCAAAACGTCCCTCAGACGCAAAGCGCCCGCGCATGTCTTGTACTAATACAGCATAACCATTGGCGGCAAATAAGTCCGCCGCTTCGCGAGCCCGCCAATATACATTTTTGTCGTACGGCAACCTCACGAGAACCGTGCCAAGTGGGTCATGAATAGTGCGCGGCAAATACAGATTGGCGGAAAGATGAACTCCATCTCGCATTTTAATGCGGCTATCGTGATTGATCACATAACCACCACGAATACCGTCCAAGCCGTCGCGAATAACGTATCGAAGGTTTGTAGCCGCGTTGCTACTTGCCAACCACAGCCCAATCAGCACGAACGAGGCTACGCCGACAAGCAACGACAAACGACAGAGCCTACTCATCACTTTATACTTACCGGAACCAGGCGATGACCTCGATTCCAACGGTCCGGGGCTGATTGATCAGGTAGCGGTAACGGGCTGGCCGTCCGCCTGATGCAGGTAAATTGCCCGCTTCAGGCTTCCAATCGCCGTAGTTCGCGCGTTCATCTGTAAGGTTATTTGCAAAGATACTGAAGCGCCAGATTTTCAGGTCCAAACCCGCGCGGAGATCCAGCAAACTATACGAATCCCTCGACAGCCCATCAACGGCCTCATTCGCATAACTGATACTGTCTCCCGTGTACGTCAGGCGGCCCCGCACGAACCCGTCGCCAAATGCGGTTGGCCAGGTAAATTCGCCGGATAGAGAACCTGTCCACGTTGGTACGCCGGATAGTTCCTGGCCGACAACTGCCGTTGGGCTCGACCCTACGTCTGTAACTTCGGAATCGGTATAACCGAGTCCTGCCACCAGCTCCAGTTGGTCATTCGGCAGATAGTTGATCTCTACTTCACCACCACGAATTTCGGCAGCGCCTGAATTTACAGTGACATTATAACCACCACACTGGCCACCAATATTGGTTACCTGCTGAATGTTATTCCAGTCTGTGTAGAAAACGGCGGCGCGCGTACTGAGTCGATTGCCTTTCCACGAACCTTTGGTGCCGATCTCGTACGTCCACAAGTCGTCACTTTCAAACGGAATTGGTACGCCCACGGGCAATCCGAGCTCGATAAGCTGTGCTTCACAGGTTGGCGGTAACGCACCTGTTGACCCACCAGTTCGGAAGCCCTTCGCGGCGCTCGCATAAACGTTGCTTTGCTCACTCACTTGAAACTGGGCAGTAAACCGAGGCGTGGTAGCGTCCTCTTGCGCCGAACCGGTCGCATTCGTCACGCCAGCATTGAGCCAACCGACTGTACGATTAAAGAAGTAAGTCTCAAGGTCCGCGTAGCGCACGCCACCAGTCACAGTCAGCGCGTCCGTAACCTTGTAGGTCAGGTCTGCAAAGTAGGCGGTCTCGTCATTCCCGGCGCCCGAATTCTGCAGATAGGTGAGGTCAGAACCCAAGGCCCCGCCGGATATTTCATTTATTCCACTAGATATTAACTGCAGATCGTAGGTACGATCCGACTCCTGTTTGTAGACGCCCAAGATCATCTGGAATGGGCCGTTAAAAGCCGATGAAAAACGCAGCTCGCTGGTATTGGTGTCGGTATCGAACCAAGCGTAGGTTGGCGTCGGACTATAGATTGAGATCGTGGGGCCAAAAAATGACGAGTAGAATGCCGTTACATCCGTACCGTCGTCAAGATCGAGAGAGTCGCGTTCAAACTGACTGGTTGAGAATACAATAGAACCGAACGATAAATCGTATCGGCCAGTTAAGGCGACGAAAGTCCAGTCTTCGTCCATACCTTCGGCGACATCAAGCGGTCTTTCCTGAATAAGATTGTCGATATCGAAATCGGCCAGAGGCAAGCCGTTCGACTTCATTTGTTGAGTCATCGCCAACAGGCTGATCGATAAACCGTCGATTGCCTTCGGCTCAATCCGAAGCGTCCCGGTGACCCCAGAAATGCGCTCATCAGCAACGTTTTCGACGTCGCCAGGCCCAACGTTGACTGGAAGCGCTGTGTCCTCCCAGGTCTGAACCCCGAAACGTCGCGTAAAAATACCAGGTGTGTAGCTGCCGTATGCGGACAATCGAACCGCCGCCTGGTTGTCCAGGAACGGCAAATTTGCAGATACCGCCGAAGAGTATCCTGCACCTCCATCTTTGGTCGAGTTTCCCTCGATCGAAACTTTGGCATTGAAGTCATTGAGATTTGGCTGGCGCGTGATCAAACGTACGGTCCCACCCAGCGAGGAGGAGCCGAAAAGAGTTCCCTGCGGGCCGCGCAATACCTCGATCCGCTCCAGCTCGAAAACCCTAGGGTCCAGCGACAAGGGTAGCGGCGTATCGTCTATGTAGTAACTAGTGGCGTTATCGCCAGCTACCCCTCTCAGTGTGATTCCTCTCGCATTCACGACTCCGAATCCGTTGCCGGTTCCGCCGGCGCCAGCGCCCATACCAAACGCAAGATTGGGAATCGAATTCGCGACGTCATAGAAACTCTTGTCACCAAAGTCCACGATCTGCTGACCAGAGATTGCGGTAATACTGATTGGAATATCGTTGATACGCTGCTCGCGCCGCTGTGCTGTGACAGTGATTTCTTCCAGAGTTCCGGTCGCAGAATTGCTGTCTGAAACCTGCGCGAGAACTTGCCCAGAGAACGCAATACAACTTAGTGCTGAGCAAAGAATAACTAGTGATTCACCAATAAAATGGTCGATCGAGAACGACCTCGTGCCGGTTTTTAAATCGTCCTTAGTCATGATTCTCTCCTCCCGAACAAGTAAATAGCGGCTGTGATCATTTCTTGCCGCTGCGGCGTCAAGGTTAGCCCGCGGATCCCTGGTCCAGGATCCTAAACGACGTGAACTCCCCGACGAAAGTGGACTTGCGACCCAAGTGAGACGTCGCAACCAAGGCTTGACATCCGTGATCTTAGATCTCAGTCTATCGGCCTGTCAATAGCGGACTGTAATGCTGCACCTAAGCAAAGAGGGGCAAGAACATCAGCAAGCAACAGTGGAAATCAAGCGCGACGGCGGTGGTCATTGGCGGCGGCATCGCGGGTTGCAGCACTGCCTATCACCTCGCCAAGATGGGCATTCGTGATGTCATTCTCGTGGAACGCGCAACACTGAGCTCCGGTACGACCTGGCATTCTGCAGGCAATATGGAAACATATCGTGACGATGCACTGGCGTTCGAGATGGTTCGGTACGCTGTAGATTCCTTCCCGATTCTGGAGCAGGAAACCGGGCTCTCGGTAGGGTGGCGGCGGACCGGTCGCGTTATGTATACGGATCGCGAGGACCGTCTGCAAGTTTTCCAGGCGCTGCCTGAACTGGGCAGATTACGTGGTATTGAGCTTCAGTCGCTGAGCCCCTCCGAAGTCCACGCAAGGCTACCGATCATTGAAGCTGAAGGTCTCACGGGCGGATTGTGGGTACCGGGAGATGGCCGGGTAAACCCAACGGATCTTGTCATGGCCTATGCTCGCGCAGCACGACACATGGGTGTCACAATTGTTCAGGAAACCTCAGTAAGCGAGATCAATTCAGCGAACGGCAGCATTACGGGAATCGAAACTACCGCAGGCATGATAGAAACCGACACCGTCATAGTGGCCGCCGGCCTCTGGTCAAACGAACTTACTGAAACCTGTGGCATTCGCCTCCCACTATATGCGTTAGAGCATCTGTATCTGATCACCGAGCCCGTTGCGGGGCTCGACCGCAATCTTCCAATGTTCCTTTCCTATGACGATCAACTCTATGGGCGAGAGGAGGTCGGCGGCCTCATAATTGGCTGTCTGGACAGCGACGCTATCCCGATTTCGTCGAAGAAGCTCGGACAGGATTTTGCATTCTCGCTGCTGGACGAGCGTTGGGACCAGTTTGAACCCTACATGCTGACTGCAATGAAGCGATTTCCGGTTCTGGAGCATGCGGGCATCAAGATGCTACTGAACGGGCCCGAGAGCTTCACACCCGATGACAAAATGTTGTTAGGGCCTGTACCCAAAGTTTCCGGTCTCTACGTCCTGGCTGCGATGAACTCAAACGGTATCGCCCTGTCACCGGCAGCCGGGCGGTATATCGCCGAGTGGGTTTCCAATGGCGCACCGGGTACCGACGTTTCGACGATTGATATTCGCCGATTCCACGAAAGCCAGGCCACAGAAGAGTACATCGAGAATCGTGTGACGGAAGTAGCTGGCTTCGCGTGCGCGATGCCGCGTGAAGAATATGACTACCAGACCTCCCGCGATATTCGAAAATCGCCACTTCACGAGACACTTAGAACTTCCGGTGCGTATTTTAAGTCGGTATGCGGCTGGGAACGTCCACACTGGTTTACGACCGCCGAAAAGGACAATCACTGGCTCGATATAGTTGACGAAGAATGGCGGACAACGGAACACGGCAACTTAGCGATTGACCGATCAAGCGATGTGAAAATCGGCCTCTATGGGGATGCCTGTACCCACTGGCTGCTTGAACGTTGTGTCACTTTCGATGCTGATACATCGGCACAGCTGCAGACTGTCATATTGGTAGATAAAGCTCACCGCCCACAATCGATGGCCCACGCAGTCCGACTTGATGACGGCTGGCTGCTCATTGCTGGACCAGAACAGGAGACAAGACTCAAGGAATTTCTACGGCGAAACCCTCCCCCACATAATCAGAAAAAGATTGATTATACGACTACTCATGGCTGCCTTGAGATCGTAGGAAAGAACCGTCATGGCTTGGGCGGCACGGTTAGCAATGTGATGAGCGTCGTTGCCGATGAGGATCTGGGAGCCATTTTCATTGTTGCACCGACCGACGCTATGATTGGGATCTGGAATCAGGTCACGAAGCAACCGGGTATACCAGTACGTCCCGGCGGGTTTCTTGCGCGAGAGGCACTTAGAATTCGAGCGGGCTTGCCGACGTTTCCAGACGATATAGATCCGTTCACACCGTTACAGTTTTTCTCCCCGGCATCGAACGTTCCTTTCAGGCTCGGCGGTAAACTCGCCACGGAACCGCATAAGAGAATGGTCCGTTGCTCCAGTCCCTGGCCGCTAGCGGGCCGAAGTAGCGGTGCGGCAGTAATCTCCGACGAACGTGTGGTTGGTAAAGTGACTTCAGCAATGCGATTGCCTTCGTGGCAATCTGCGATTGCACTTGTAAGAATACACGCCGACGTTGAAAAGACTGCATCACTGACCTTGCTTGCAGAAGGCCAACAATGGCCGCTGCATCAAGGTACGGCTGAGTAGTCACCAGGAGGGCTCGATTTGTGGCAACACTAAAGCACGATCTGCCTACATTGGGGCTCTTCTGTCTGGGCTTTGGCACTATAACAGGCGTTGGCTGGATTCTGTTGATGGGGCCCTGGTTGCAAGATGCTGGTAGTCTGGGCTCAATGCTCGCCTTCGCAATTGGTGCGATTGCTATTGTTTTTATTTCTTTGTGCTATGCGGAATTATGCGCAAAATTTCCTGTAGCTGGCGGCGAGATTGTCTTCAATTTCGAAGCCTATGGTTTGGTTGTGGCGTTCGTTACCGGTTGGTTTATTGCCCTCACGTACATCTCTGGAATAGCCTATGAGGCGATCGCGGTCGGTTGGCTGATAACTGACCTCGTACCGGAACTAAAAGGCCGCTATCTCTACTCGTCGCTTGGCCATGATATCCATGCTGGCCCTCTGGCGATCGGGTTGCTTTTCATGGGTTTGATAGGGTGGCTGAATGCAAAAGGTGTTCGCGGCGTAAGTCGTATCCAGGTTTGGGTGACGATGACTTTTATTGCTGTGTCCGCCCTGTTCGTATTTTTCGCCATTTTTCGAGGCGATATTGAAAACCTTCATCCACTTTACTCCGGATCGTCCGGGCTGTCGGCGCGAGAGGGCTTGTTCAGCGTACTAGCCGTGACCCCATTCTTTTACGTTGGCTTTAATGTAATAGCACAGGCCATGGGCGAACGTTCCGAATCGCTGCGGCCAGGCACCACAACACTCGTGCTGGTGGGATGCGTCGTTGCCGCGGCAGTTTTTTATCTTTTGGTCATTGTCGCTACAGCTATTGTGCTACCAAGAGATGAGTTGCTTGCAGATGCGTTGCCTGTATCTACTGCGTTTCAAGCTGCGTTTGGCTCAGTTGCATTGGGCAAAGCGGCTTTGATTGTTGGAATTCTCGGTCTTCTTACAACCTGGAACGCGCTCTATTTCGCAGCAGGTCGCGTACTGCTCGGATTCGGTCGCGCAAGCCTGCTGCCGAAACCTTTCACGGCCGTAAGCGAATCGAGTGGAACCCCATCGGTCGCACTGTTGTTTACAGGGATCATCGGTGCGCTCGGTACGTTCCTCGGCCAAGGAGCTATAATCCCGATATTCAATGCAATGTCAGGAGCGATGTGCGTGGTCTTTCTCCTTGTTTGCGTCGCAGTAATTCGGCTACGTAAGAAAGACACTCAAGCGGACGCGCGATATCGTATGCCGGGCGGACAAGCAACGCCTGTGATAGGCGCCGTATTCGCCACTGTACTCGCCCTAATATCGTTTGGGCAAGCCTTAGTGGGTGCTGACGGTGGTTTTCCGGTTGAATATTCGATCTTGTTGACCTGGCTGATTTTAGGCTATGTATTTTGGCAGTGGTCAGGCACTCGCCGAAAGGGTGTATCCAGGGAAGACCGGAGGCGAATGATGCTGGAAAACTAGAATACCTGTTTACGAGTTGTCGGCACCTAGCTTGTCCCAAAAGGCCGGGATATTTGCCGTTGAGTTGAGATCGTCAAGCATCGCGTTGCGGGCCAAATGCGGTGACCGTTGTTCGAGTGCTTCGATGATTGCGGAATGGTGATTGTGAACGAATTGGGCTTGAGTACCAGTGTCACCAACCGCGTCCATCAGGTTATAAAGTGTCGGCGCGTACTGCAACCAAAGTGACTCAATGAGTGGCAGTATAGTCAAACACCGTGCGGCCTTATAGATATGGAAGTGAAACTCCATGTTTAGCCGCAGTCCTCTTTTTACGTTGTTTTCCGCGAAAGCCTGCTCCATTTGTCGTTCAAGGCGCTTTAAAACATCTAGCTCAGTTTTGGTTACGTGGGCAGCCGCTATTTCGCACGCATAGCTTTCCAAGATGACCCGTATGTCGAAGATTTCTTTTGCGCGGGACTTCGTCAAGGTGGGCACTCGCAAACCCCGATTAGGTATCGCCTCAAGCGCGCCCTCTGAAATCAGGCGCGCAGCCGCTTCACGCACAGGCATGGTACTGGTATTAAAATCCTCGGCGATCACACGAATACTTAGAATCTCGCCGGGTTTGACTTGGGCTCCCAGGATCGCCTGCTTCAAATCCCGATACACCTGTGCCCTCACTGGTTCGTGGGCAATAGGGTTCTGGCCGAAACGTGATTGTTTCGCTTTCTTGGGACTAATAGTGGATCTCCTCCGAGCCTGCGAAGTACTGCATCGCAAGGTATCCCGCGAATATTGAAGTGCAGTATACGTTGAGCTAAACTGAATTGATAACTGAGATCTCAGATCTTACGCATAAGTAAGATTGTCTCTGCCCTATACACCTGCCCATATATCGGATCTGAACCCAATGAAAACCTCTCCCGCTTCCGAAACGCCACTGCAAATTGTCCTGAACCGGCTTGAATACGATTTTAAGGCGGCTAATCCGAAGAGCCTGGCACAACATCAGGTTGCTGCCGAGTCATTGGCAGGTGGCCATACTCGCCAAACACTTATGTACTCGCCGTACCCGCTGTCTATCGCTCACAGTACAGGCGCTCGTGTTACCGATATCGATGGTCACGAATACCTAGATTTTCTCGGCGATTATACGGCTGGCCTTTACGGGCATTCCAACGAGGTAATTGCGGATGCCGCTTTGAAAGCGATGTCCCAAGGGATATCTGTCGGCGGAGTAACTTTGATCGAAGCGGAATTTGCAGATCTTATTTGCAGTCGTATACCTTCGATTGAACAAATGCGCTTCTGCAATTCAGGGACAGAAGCCTGCCTTTTCGCCGTCACCATCGCGCGTGCCATTACGCAACGATCGTCCGTAATTGTTTTTCGCGGCGCTTACCATGGGGGCTTCATGGTTTTTGGTGAGTCCGACGACTCGCTGTTGAATATTCCGGGGGATTTCATCAAGTGCCCTTTCAACGATATTCGCGCAACGTGTGAGGCTATCAGAAACGCTGCCCCGACTTTGGCCGCCGTGATAGTTGAGCCAGTAATGGGCTCGGGGGGCGCCATTCCCGCGACCCGAGAATTCCTGCAAATGCTACGCAAGGAAACTGAGAGTGCAGATAGCATATTGATTTTCGACGAAGTGATGACCAGTCGCCTTGCACCTGGAGGTGCACAGAGCATATACGATATAAAGCCCGACCTTACGACGCTTGGGAAATTCTGGGGTGGCGGATTCAATTTTGGAGCATTCGGCGGCTCTCGACATCTTATGAGGCATTTGGATTCCTCCGACGGAGGCACGCTGAAGCAGGCCGGAACGTTCAACAACAACATAGTCACAATGGCCGCGGGTCTTGCAGGCGCTCGCGATGTTTACACGCCCACAGCATGTATCGAACTCAATCGGCGAGGGGATGAATTGCGACTTCGCATGAACACGTTGTCGAAGAAAAGCGGCGTCAATGTTCAGGTCACGGGTTTAGGCGCGGTGATGAACATTCATTTTCACTGCCGAACTATCTCAAGTCATGCGGACATAGAAGATGCAGATTCCAGCGCGCGCCGATTGTTTCATATGGCGATGCTTGAGCGCGGCATGTATGTCGCCAGACGGGGCCTAATCAGCCTTAGCTTGGAGCACACGAACAGTGATATTGAGTCCCTGTTAGATGCTGTCAGGGACTTTTATTCCGAATACCAACATTTTCTAAATTGCTGAATATTACATGTGTAGGCAGGTTCATTAGCATTAAACCCTGCTACGCGTTGTAACAAAAATTGAACAGGAGTTCAACGAGATTTCCGCAGAAGAAAAACGTCGGGAACTTACGTCATTCATAGTTTTTGCTGAGGTCGTCCCGACGATACTTGCAAGGATTTATGGTCTGCTAGCGACTTTCGCCGTCGTACCGATTACTTCCGAATCCAGACTGACTGATGACAATCAGCAGATCATAACCATCGCAATCAGCGGTGCAACTACTGTCAATCTGCGATTGCTCGAGCGCAAGCTATCCCAACTCCCCGAAGTTTTCAGCTTAACGATGCACAACGACCCGAATCACACATAGGTGGCGCCAACTAATCTGAACCCAAGGCCAGGAAGATTGTGGACGTACAGCTCACTTCAGCCGGAACATTCACGCTATGGATCTTCAGGTTCAACAGTAGTCGCGCCCGTTCTGCGTTGACTCCGGCCGCAGGTTTGAACGGCTTTTTCGGAGCATTACAATGGCTTGACAAGGAGTGAATGAACGTTCATTCTTCGCAGCCCGTCCGCCCGTGACCCGTCCCCAGTTTCGAATTTATGCTCAAAATCATCGAACCTCTGCCCAGTATTCGCCCGTTCCTGCTCATTCCGCTGATCTTCTTTGCAGGGTGCTCGCAGGAGCAAGCGGCGATGTCCGGGTTTCCAACACCGACTGTTAGTGTGGTTACTTTGAAGACCGAACCCGTCACGCTGAAGCGCGAGCTGCCGGGCCGTACCCGCGCATTCACCATTGCCGAAGTGCGTCCCCAGGTCACCGGCATCGTTCGCGAGCGACTGTTCGTCGAGGGTAGCCACGTCAAGGCTGGCGACGCGTTATACCAGCTCGACGATGCCACCTATCGCGCAGCGTACAACAGCGCAAAGGCATCGCTCGCCAGGGCCGAGGCGCTGGTCGAGGTTTCGCGACTGAATGCGGAGCGTGCCGAGGAACTGATCAAGACGAACGCCGTCAGCAAACAGGAATACCAGAATCTGGTTGCCGCTCGCAGTGAGGCGGAGGCAAACGTCAATGTTGCCAAGGCGGAACTGGCAAGCGCGAAGGTGCAACTTGACTACGCTCGCATCCGGTCTCCAATCGACGGCGTAACAGGCCGCTCGACCGTGACCAAAGGGGCACTCGTCACCGCAGACCAGGCGTCGCTATTGACCACTGTGCAGCAACTGGACCCAATGTATGTCGATGTAAGCCAGTCCGCGAGCGAACTGTTGCAACTGCGACGCGATCTTTCAGCCAGCGCGATCCAGGAGGCGGAAAAGATCCCGGTAACCATCCTGCTCGAAGATGGTAGTCACTTTGCGCACGAGGGCGAACTGAAGTTTTCCGACGTGACCGTCGATCCCGCAACGGGCAGTGTCGCCTTGCGCATACTGGTGCCAAATCCGGAGCACGAGCTGCTGCCCGGGCTATTTGTTCGGGCGGTGGTGAGTACGGCGATTATTGAGGACGGCTTGCTCGTACCACAGCAAGGAATAACCCGCAACGCCAGGGGCCAGGCAACCGCGATGGTAGTTGCGGACGATGGCACGGTCGAGATGAGAATCGTCAAGGTCAGCGATACGCTAGACGGTAACTGGCTCGTCAGGGATGGCCTCGCTGCTGGTGACCAGGTCATCGTTGAGGGGCTGCAGAAAATCATGCCCGGCGCAAATGTCATCGTTACTAATCTGACGAACCCATAGAGGGTCCTGCGCATGGCTCAGTTTTTTATTGGTCGGCCCATATTTGCATGGGTTATTGCGATCATCATCATGATCGCGGGCGCGCTGGCAATCACGCAATTGCCAGTCTCGATGTACCCCGATATAGCGCCACCGTCAATTAGCATTGATGCCAACTATCCTGGCGCGTCGGCCAAAGTCGTTGAAGACTCTGTAACCCAGGTTATCGAGCAGAACATGAAAGGTCTTGACGGGCTGTTATACCTGTCGGCGACCAGCTCATCGAACGGCAGCGCGTCAATTTCCTTGACGTTCGACAACGGCGTCGATCCGGATATTGCACAGGTACAGGTACAGAACAAGTTACAGCTGGCAATGCCGCTGTTGCCGCAGGAAGTACAACGCCAGGGCGTCAATGTCAGTAAGGCCCGAAGCAGTTTCCTGCTGGTCGTGGGATTTGTGTCAGACGACGAATCGATGTCTCGTAGTGACATCTCTGATTTCGTGTCAGCCTCCGTCGTGGATCCGCTCAGCCGGGTCCCAGGAGTCGGCGGAATCCAGGTATTCGGATCCCAGTACGCCATGCGAATCTGGCTGGACCCTAACAAACTGGATGCGTACCGTTTGACACCCGGCGATATTACCGCAGCCGTGCGTGCGCAGAATCAACAGGTCGCTGTTGGACAGCTTGGCGGGACACCCGCGGTACCGGGGCAGCAACTGAACGCGACCATCACGGCTCAGAGCCGCATGCAGACGGCTGAAGAATTTCGCAACATTATCGTGCGCAGCAGTACAGACGGTTCAACTCTACGCCTGGCGGATGTTGCGCGCGTCGAACTCGGCGCGGAAACCTATGGCTTTATCTCACGCTACAATCGCCAGTCGGCCAGTGGCATGGCCATCAGCCTCGCAACCGGCGCCAACGCGCTTGAGACAGCCCATGCTGTCGAGCAACGAATTCAGGAGTTAGAGGCATTCTTTCCAGACAACCTGCGCGCGGTGATACCGTTTGAAACCACGCCGTTCGTACGGGTCGCGATTCAGAACGTCATCGAAATTCTGGTCGAAGCCATCGTACTGGTTTTTCTCGTCATGTTCCTCTTCCTGCAGAATATTCGGGCAACGCTGATTCCGACGATTGCCGTGCCGGTTGTTTTGCTGGGCACATTTGGCGTTCTCGCAGTACTTGGGTTTTCCGTCAACATGTTAACGATGTTTGCGATGGTGCTGGCGATTGGATTGTTGGTCGACGACGCAATTGTCGTGGTCGAGAATGTCGCACGTGTTATGACCGAAGAAGGCCTCTCACCCGTTGAAGCGACGCGCAAATCCATGCGACAAATTACCGGGGCGCTGGTAGCCGTAGGCGTCGTTCTGTCAGCGGTGTTTATACCGATGGCATTCCTGGGAGGTGCAACCGGTGTCATTTACCGGCAGTTCTCAGCGACCATTGTCGCCGCCATGGGATTGTCTGTATTGGTCGCTATCATCCTGACGCCCGCGTTGTGCGCGACGCTGCTCAAGCCACTGGAGAAGGGTGAACACTACGCGAAAAAAGGCTTTCTCGGCTGGTTTAATCGCAATTTCGACCGGACCGCGAAACAATACCGACAAGGGGTCCGTGGCATGCTGACCCGCGGTTGGCGTTTTTTCGCGGTGTTCCTGGTGCTTGTCGCGGTAATGGCCGCCCTGTTTTTCAACCGGCCTACCTCGTTCGTTCCGGATGAGGACCAGGGAATGATGTTCGCGATGGTACAAGCGCCGGTCGGGGCAACCCAGGAACGGACCATGGAGTCGGTGCGCAAGATGGAAGATTATTTCCTGGACGAGGAATCCGATACCGTCGAGTCAATGTTTGCCGTGCAGGGCTTCAGCTTCGCCGGTAGCGGACAAAACAATGCCATGGCATTCGTCAAGCTCAGAGACTGGGATGAACGGGGAGAGAAGAGCCAGGGTATCGCCGCGATTGTCGAGCGCGCATCGATGGGGCTTAGCCAGATTCAGGACGCCCTGGCATTCGCTTTCATGCCTCCCGCTATCCAGGAGCTGGGCCAGTCGGCTGGCTTCGCATTTTATCTCAAGGACAATGGCAGTCTTGGTCATGACGCACTGGTGGCAGCCGGCCAGGAGCTGTTGCTGAAAGCAAACCAGAGTCCTTTGCTGGTCAATGTTCGACACAACGGTCAGGCCGATGCACCGCAGTTCCAACTGGACATCGATTTCGAAAACGCGAGCGCCTTAGGCTTATCCGTAGCAGACATCAACGCCACACTGCAAGCCGCCTGGGGCGGGCAGTACATCGATGACTTTATTGATCGCGGCCGGGTCAAACGTGTTTACCTGCAAGCGGATGCACCGTTTCGCATGGTACCGAACGATTTTCGGCTCTGGACAGTGCGCAACGACATTGGAGAAATGGTGCCCTTCTCCGCGTTCGCACAATCGCATTGGGAGTATGGATCCCCACAACTGGCGCGTTACAACGGAGTGCCAGCCATGGAGTTCAACGGTGCCCCGGCCGCCGGCGTAAGCTCAGGCGATGCGATGGCTGAAATCGAAAGAATCGCGAGCGAGTTCCCTGTTGGATTCGGCATCGAATGGACCGGACTGTCCTATCAGGAACGGCAGGCCGGCGCCCAGACGCCGCTTCTTTACACGCTGTCTTTGCTCATTGTTTTTCTGTGCCTGGCCGCGCTGTACGAGAGCTGGTCGATTCCTATCTCGGTCTTGATGGTTGCCCCACTTGGCATTCTCGGCGTTGCGATTGCCGCGACGCTGCGTGATCTCGATCGGGACATCTATTTCCAGGTGGCCATGCTGACCACGATTGGCCTAACGAGCAAGAATGCGATTCTTATCATCGCATTCGCGCAAGAGAACCTCGAGAAAGGGATGGAACTCGTTGAAGCGACCATGCATGCGGTACGCGACCGGTTGCGGCCCATTATCATGACATCCCTCGCTTTTGGCATGGGCGTATTACCGTTGGCACTTGCAAGTGGCGCCGGCTCGGGCGCACAGCGAGCCATTGGCACCGGCGTTTTCGGTGGTATGTTTTTTGGCGCATTCTTGGGTATCTTTTTCATTCCGCTGTTTTTCGTCATGGTGCAGCGTATTTTCCGCAAGCTTTCGCGTAAGGGGCCGACAAGCGCATAGCCATGGCAGTTCCATGGCGAAAGAGCGACAGGCACAGATGACAGGCATGATTTCAAATACAGATCTGGGTAAAGCAGAGTCCCATACCCAGGCACAGCAAGCACGCATTCTGATCGCAGCGAAGGCCTGCTTTGTTGAAAGTGGATTTCATTGCGCCAGCGTTGCAAACATTGCCAAGACAGCGGGAATGAGCCCTGGTTTGATCTATCGATATTTCGAAAACAAGAATGCGATAATTTTCGCCATTATTGAGCAGCAGTTGCTCGAATCACGTAATAAGATACGAGCATTGCGCGCAGCGGACGACCTCGGTCCCGCAGTACTGAACTACCTGGATTCGTCTGACGGTTCGAGCGACGAATCGGTAGGTACCAGCCTGTTTCTTGAAATGTCCGCCGAGGCGACGCGCGACAGTGAGATTGCCGAGGCACTTGGGCGTTATGATAATGCTATGCGTGTCGAGCTCGCCGACTTGCTCAACCGTAGTGCGAGTGGCGGCGATAAAAAGCCAACGACACCCGTTGCGCCAGAGCGTGTGCTTGCGCTTGTGTGTATGATCGAAGGGCTGATGATCCGCAAGGCGCGCGAACCGAACCTCGATCGAAAAGCGCTGAAGAGCGCAATTGATATCATCATAAACTCTTTACTGAACTGAAATGGCAGGCTTTCCTTATGCAGATCACCGACATAGTGCACGACAAGGCGAAGCAACAATTTTACCTGACCGCCGACGGCCATAAAGCGTTTATCGATTACAGGATGGAGAACGGGCGATACCAGCTTCTGCACTCCGAGGTACCATCTGCGCTTCGCGGCCAGGGAATCGGTAAAGTACTGGTTGAAAAAACCTTCGCGGCTATCGAGGCCGAAGGTAAAACGGCCACCGCAATATGCAGTTACATCCGGCATGTCGCGAAACGGTCCGGCCAATGGGACGACACGGTCAGTTACTAGGCACAGGCCGCCTGTTAGCGGTTAAACCAGGCCGCTCTCGGCAATCCCGTCGAAGACAAACTGCACCGCCAATGCGGCGAGCAGTACGCCGATTACGCGCGTAATAACCTGCAGACCGGTTACACCAAGCAGCTTGCTCAGTTGGTTGGCGAGCAGCAGACAGACCAGCGTTACGAGTAGCATTGCCAGCAAGGAAGCCACCACGATCGCCTGCCCTACAACATCGCCCTCGACGTCGGCCATAAGCAGGATCGCCGCACCCATGGCGCCGGGCCCGGCGATCAGCGGGGTTGCAACCGGAAATACGGCAATGTCCTCGCGCGTGGCCGCTTCCTGTTCTTCTTCATCAGTGGTCGATGTTGCGCCAGAGGAACGGGCGAATACCATTTCAATTGCAATAAGCAACAGCAGCACACCACCTGCCGTGCGTAGTGCAGCAAGCGAGATGCCAAAACCCTTTAGCAAGAGCTCTCCAGCGAGTGCGAACAGGATCAGAACAACGGTCGCGATCAGTACGCCTCTAACAGCGCAACTGCGTCTTTGAGCAGGATCGTAATTGGCCGTAAGAGCGGCGAAAACGGCGGCCACATCCAGCGGGCCGATGGTCGCGAAGAATGTCGCTAGCGCGATGCTCGCTGTTTCAAGCACTGGTTCGGGTCCCCCTGGTAGCCACGGCAATGGATGGGATGCCATTCGGCAGTCGCAGCCAAATCTACAGCGACCGATGAAGAATTGGAAGTCACATCGGCGCGGTTTGGTGCCCAACATGTAAAAACCCGTGCACCGCGAATCTATTACAAAGTCTTGTAATTTGGTAATGCCGGTATCCGCTTACACCGTCTCTAAACACCGACAGAAAGCATGTCCCGGAAAATTAAAAACAAGCAACGACGCGCTTATCAGGTGTTCAATCGAAAACTGGCACGCTGTTTGCAGCTTCCCTTAGTGCGTGGTGCACGAACTGCGCAACTCACGAGCGACTACAGGAGAACACTATGAAGACATTAACGACATTGATTGGCAGCCTGGTTCTGGTATCGGGTTTGGCATTTGCCGGCGACGATACGCAGACGAAGGATTTCAGCCAGCTCGACAAGGATCAGGATGGTGCCATCACTATGGCTGAGGCCTCTGCTGACAAACACACCATGGCAAGTTTCAAGCAGGCTGACGCGAACAGCGATGGTTACCTGACAAAGGACGAGTACGACCAGTATCAGCAAGAATCTGAAGACGCAGAATAATTGCTGGCAAAGACTGCACAAAAGTGGTCGATGATATAGCCAGCTTGAAATTTCCCGCCTCGCCCCCTCCCCGCTAAAATTGAGGTGGGAAACCCTGGTGGCAATCAGGCGCGATGATCACGCATTCCCGATCGTTGCGACTGGTTGCCACTTTTTTCTGAGCTAAATTCACAATGCGCGCAGCCTAAGCCCACGCTACGCTGCGTCATCGACCTGCACCTGCTGTGCGGCGCCGCGTGTCGCCACAATATCCTCCTCCAATTGCAGGGCTTTCTCGCTGAGGGTGAGGCTCATGCGCGAACTCCTTCGCACAGCTGCCTGCAATGCATCGTCCTCCAGCGAGGCCAACGCCGCAAAGGACTTTTGCAATCGGATAGCAACTGCCGGGCTTCCCGCACCTTCGCGCATAATCATCGAAAACGCATCGTCCACCAGGTCGGAGACGTCGAGGAGCGGCACAAAAACGCGATCATGAAGCGCATCACCGGCTTTATCGTCCTGCGGCGCGACCCAGGCAGCAAACAGGCGCACAAACGTCCCAAGAATATCGATGGCCGTACCCGGGTCATTGACCGCGGGCGATAGTGCCCGCCCGGCGATTTCCGATAGAACGATCAGGGCGAACCGCGGGTCGTCATCAAATACCCGGTCGTCTCCAATGCGAAAACGAGCGGCAACTTTCTCTGAATCCACTTCGCTCTCATTGGCAGAACTACGGATCAGCGCCAGTGCATCCTTGGGGCCGGCAAATTTTCCGGGCAATGCCTGCACCAGGATTTCGCAGTCACTTGCTTCGGCTATTGCTTGCAGCCCTGCCACATCGACCTGCTGGACATAGCCAAACGTACGCGCATACACCGGCTTGCCATCGGCGGTGCCTTCTTTTGCAATCACGCCACCCAACGCAGGCTGGTCGCGACGCCGTTGCAATGACCGGGAAGCAGTCGCTTCGACCTTGTCGACTGTATTGCCAAGTCGCCCGAGGCGCGCAATATTGTCAACCCATTTGACAAACATAAAAACAACCCAGGAAAACACCGCGAGAATCAGCAGAAACAATGCAAATCGCGCGACGTGGCCGTAGTAGCTGTTGTACAGCGCAACCAGCGACACGATGCTGAATATGAATGCGCCGATGAAACTCGACAATGCTGTTTGAGATGTGTCATCCGCGAGCACCAGCGGGAACGACCTGGGCGTTGCGGTATTGCTGGCAGAACTGTAAGCCGTAATCATCGAACCGACTGCGAACGTGGCAATAACGAGCATGCTGGATGCCATGATTTCGAGCAGACTGATATTCGTTTCCGTACTGATTTTCGGTGTGATGGCTTCGAGACCGAGGCGATCAACTGTTCGGGCGGTCAGCGCCGCGATCACGGAAAATACTGCGACGATGAGTGGCTTGAGCCACAGGCGCTCTTTAATTCGATTCAGGTAGAACTGCAATTGCGACTTGATAGCCCCTGCCCCGTTTATGTTCGATTATTCGTTGCCTTCAAGGATGACGTGCTCGGGTGTTGCGGGATTCCTTGGCATTCGCGGTCGACCAGCGAGCACAAAAACATTCCCGGCCAGCACAAGAGCCGTGCCTGCGAGAATCGGCAGATCCAGCTTAAGACCTTCAAACAGTATAGACAACAACAGTGCGACGACTGGAAACAGCACCATCGCGTAGCCGGCTTTATGTGCGCCGATGCGACCCAGCAACGTCAGATATGCGCCGAATGCGATGATCGAACCAAAAATCATCAGGTATAAAAGTGAGATCACATAGCCGGCCGTCGCTTCGAACGTGAATGCGTGTCCTTCGACCGCGCTGATGGTAGCCGTGAAAATCGCACCGTACAACATTCCCCAGGCATTCGACTGAATCACCGGTAGTTGCAGCGATTGTGCCTTTTGTGACGCCATGTTGCCGAGGGACGCGGCAAAAGCACCACATACCGCCAGCAAGGAGCCGAACAATACACCGTCCTCCAATGAGACTTCGCCGATGCGGGGCGCAAACAGCACGATAATTCCAACGATGCCGATTGCGGCACCCGTCAGAACACGAGCGCCCGCGCGTATGCCGAAAAAGAGGCGCGCAAGAAGAATGTTGAGCCACACGATCGCCGTGAACGCGATTGCGCACATTGCCGACGTAATATGGATCTGGGCCCGGTAGGCAAAAATATAGTTGAGGCAAAAAAGGAATAGGCCCAGCACCATGAACCAGCCATGCGCCTGTCGATCGAATCGAAGCCGGAGGCCGCGCATACCTGACCAGGCGAACAGCAGTACTGAGGCTCCGGCATAGCGGTACACGATTGAAACCTCAGGCGGCACGACACCGAGCTGAAACTCAATGGCAAACCACGTGGAGCCCCAGATCAGGACGGTTATCACGTACAGCAACGTATTGTTCATTCAGCGTGTCTGCGAGCAATATTCTGAAAAAAAAACTATACGATGCCGGCTTTGCGAAACGGCAATTCACGCAAGCGCTCACCCGTGGCTGCAAACCATGCATTGGCGATGGCCGGGGCAACCGGCGGTACGCCGGGTTCACCGACACCACCAGGCGGTGCATCGACACTCATTATCTGCACATTGATATTCGCAGGCGCCTCATTCATTCGCACCACTGGGTAAGTATCGAAATTGCCTTGCACTATCGCGCCATCCCTGGCGGTGATCTCGCCGTACAGCGCGAGGCTCATACCGAAGATACCGGCCCCTTCCATTTGCGCCGTAACCCGGTCCGGATTGACGACCGTGCCAGCATCGATCACCGTCCACAATTCGAGCACCCGCAGCTTGCCGTTTGCGTCCTTGCCAACTTCCGCGACGGTACCGACAGTGGACAAAAACGAGCGATGCACTGCAATCCCGAGGCCGCGCCCTCGTGGTAATTTGCGGCCCCAGCCCGCATTTTTCGCAACCTGCTCCAAGACCGCAACAATCCGCCCTGTATCGATCGGATGCGTTTCAATACTCTGGCCGTAGTTGTCATACTCCGCTCCATCCTGGCCCGGATCGAGCATGCGCCGCGGACCAATCAGTTTGGCCAGGTACGCAACCGGATCTGTGCCGGACTTCTGCGCAAGCTCATCCGCAAAGCTCGAGAGGGCAAATGCGTGATACACATTGCAAACGGACCTGAGCCAGCCGATGCGTACATGGGCGACCGCATCACCCGCTTCGATGCGCAGATTCGGTATTGCGTAAGGTATATCCAGTAAGCCCAGTGTCAACTCGCCAGCCGACGGGCCTTTATTGCTCGAGTCAAACGTCGATGAAATCGATGGGAACGCCGTCCGATGCAGCCAGCTTGTCGGCATACCTGCCTCATCCAGGTTCGCCTCGACGTGTTGCGCACTGACCGAATGAAAATAGCCGTGCCGGAGGTCATCTTCACGTGTCCAGGTGACCTTGACAGGCCTGCCGGACTGTTTCGAAAGCCATGCCGCCTCGGCGGCAAAGTCAGGTTTGGATTTGCGGCCGAATCCGCCGCCCAGCAAGGTGACATTGACCGCCACCCGATCCTTGTCCATACCGATCGTTGTCGCAACGGTATCCCGTGTTTCCTGCGGGTTCTGGGTGCAGGCCCAAACCTCGCAGCTCCCATCGGCGACACTGGCGACGGCTGCGGGGGGCTCCATCGGCGCTTGCGATAAGTGCGGCGCATAGTAGTCCGCCGAATGAGACGATGCGGCACCCTGCGTCGCTTTCGAGATATCACCTCGGTTTAGCATTAAAGTGCCAGGATTACGGGTACTTGCGACAAGTTCTTTACGGTAGTTCTCGGAATCGTACGCGCCGTTTACGCCATGGTCCCATTCGATTTTCAGCGCCGCCCGGCCCTGCTGCGCGCTCCAGGTATTGGTGGCGAGTACGGCAACGCCGCCCAGCACGTTAAACAACGGCGGCGTGCTCGGTTTCGGTAATTCGTACACCGCGACCACACCCGGTATTTTCCTGGCAGCACTGGCATCAAAACTCCTGACGAGCCCGCCTTGTGCCGGACAACGTTCGATTGACGCATACAGCATGTCTAGCAAAACGGTATCAATGCCATACATGGCGGTACCGGTGGTCATTGCTTTTGCGTCGAGCAAGTCCATCGGCTTGCCAATGTAGCGATAGTCCTTGCGAGCTTTGAACGTCGGAGCTTCGGGCACCGCAATTCCCGCCGTGTGCGGAACCAGCTCGCCGTACCCGGCGCGCTTGCCACTCGCACGATGCCGGACCGCGTGGTTGCGCGCCTCACACTCCCCAACCGGTACGTTCCAGAGTTGTGCGGCAGCCGCTACCAGCATCTCCCTTGCGGATGCACCGGCGGTGCGCAGTACATCAAAATGCTTGCGAATACTGGTCGACCCGTCCGTGTTTTGATCACCGTATTTTTCATCGCCTTGCGCCTGGATGACGGAAATCCGGTCCCAGTCGGCTTCCAGCTCGTCGGCAATGACCTGCGGCAAACCGGTACGAATCCCCTGTCCCATCTCCGAGCGATAGCAATAGATCTCGACAATGCCGTCTTCGCGAACGTTGACAAATACGTTTGGAGCGAGAACTGACTTCGCGGGCGGACCGGCCAGCGCATTGCCGGGGGTAAATACCGGGGCGAGGGTCACAGCGAGCACCATGCCTCCCGTAGCCTGCCCGGTGCGCGTTAGAAACTGGCGGCGGCTGATGCGACGAATGCTGTTCATGACTGGCCGTTCGCAGCACTGTGGATGGCCTTGCGAATACGGGTGTAGGTACCGCAGCGACAAATATTACCGCCCATTGCCGTGTCGATGTCGGAGTCGGTCGGCTGCGGAATCCGCTCAAGCAAGGCGACCGCGGACATGATCTGCCCCGATTGGCAGTAGCCGCACTGCGGCACGTTGAACTTGCGCCAGGCAACCTGCACCGGGTGCTCGCCGTCGGCGGACAGGCCTTCGATGGTGGTAATTTTCTTCCCGGCCGCGATGGCAACGCTGACGGAGCAGGAACGGATCGACGCACCATCAAGGTGCACGGTGCATGCGCCACAGAGCGCCTTGCCACAGCCGTACTTGGTGCCTGTTAACCCGACCAGGTCGCGAATTGCCCAAAGCAATGGCATTTCCTTGTCGGCGTCAATCGAATAAGCCTTGCCGTTGATGTTCAGATCGACTGCCACTTGCAACTCCTCAATTGACGAATCCGCTGTCCGATTGTAGCGCGGGAATCATGGACAGCAATATCCCGGATTTACTACTAGTAGCGAAACAGCGCCGTTCCCCAGGTAAAGCCCGCGCCGAAAGCCTCGAGCAGAACCAGCTCGCCGGACTTGATACGGCCGTCGCGTACCGCGATATCGAGCGCCAGCGGGATCGATGCTGCGGACGTATTGGCGTGCTCGTCAACAGTAACGACAACCCGCTCCATTGGCAGGCCCAGCTTTTTCGCTGCCGCCTTGATGATCCGCATATTGGCCTGGTGCGGAATCAGCCAGTCCAGGTCTTTTCGATCAATACCGTGACCGTCCAGTGTTTCGCGGGCAGCGGCGCCAAGCACGCCGACGGCGCGTTTGAAGACCGCATTGCCGTTCATCTCAATGAAAGCGCCGTCGCTGCACGTTGCATCGAAGCCGAGCGATATACCTTGCGGAACATGCAGCAACTCTTCCATGCTGCCATCCGCGTGCATATGCGTTGCAATAAGTCCCGCACGTTCGCTCGCTTGCAACACCACCGCCCCGGCACCGTCGCCAAACAACACTGCTGTGCCACGATCGTTCCAGTTGACAATACGCGACATTGTCTCGGTACCAACCACGAGCACCGTCTTGCCGCCGTCCGTGCGGATATAACGATCGGCGGCGTCGAGTGCGTAAATGAAGCCACTGCACACGGCCTGGATATCGTACGCTGCGCATTCGGCGATACCGAGCTTCCTTTGTACGATGCAGGCCGTCGACGGAAAAATCTTGTCAGGAGTGGTCGTGGCTACCACGATCAGGTCAATCTCGTTCGCCGTCAGGCCGGCGGCCTCGATGGCCCGTTTGGCCGCTTCCACCGCCATGTCGGAACTTCCCTGGCCCTTTGCCGCTACGTGCCGGCGCTCGATGCCGGTACGGTCACGAATCCACTCGTCCGACGTGTCGAGCGTTGCCTCGAGATCCGAATTTGTGACTACCTTTTCAGGTAAATAGCTGCCGGTTCCGACAATGCGGGCGAAACTCATGTTTGCACTCCAGGTATGGGGACAGGTCTACTGCTGGCGCAGGAAACCCGCGATCTCGCGTATTGTCGGGTAATCGAACAGGTCGCTGATATCAACTTTGCCGGGGTAGCGCTCGTCAATGGCAAGCACTATTTCCGTAAGTGTAAGGGAACTTACGCCCACCTCAAACAAATTGTCGTCCGCGCCAATTGACCGTTCTTTGGAAAATTCCCGACAGATGAGTTCCAGTTCTGCCACCAACGGGTCCTCATCAACGTCTGCCGGCCCGTCGATGCGTGGAGCGAGTTGTTGCGTAATCTCTTCGAAATCGCCGTTCAGGTAGTCACGCAATAGCAATGCGCGCTGCACCTTGCCGCTGGTGGTTTTAGGAATACGGCCGACAGGAATAACATGATCGACTTCGAGCCCGACATGTTCACCGAGAATATTGCGTACGGCCTCCGCTACCTTGCGAAACGATTCCAGCTCCTGGCGATACAGGACAAAGACCAGCAACTCCTCGGTGCCACGACCGGTTGGTGTCGCACCCACGACGACCACCTTGCCCAGATCAAGCCCGTCGAGTGTCGCGACGATTTCTTCGAGGTCGTGCGGATAATAGTTCTGGCCATTGACGATGATCAGGTCTTTTTGCCGCCCGGTAATAATGAGCTGCTCGTCTATAAGTGCACCACAATCACCTGTGCGCAACCATCCATCGCTCGTGAACAAAGCGTGAGTTGCCGCCTCGTCACCGTAAATACGCTCGGTAACGCTCGCTCCGAATAGCTGGATATGTCCGACCTGGCCGCCCTCGAGCGGCTTGTCCGCATCGTCTGCAATGCGAATTTGCACATCGCGAATCGCTTTGCCCACGCGTACAAAGCTGACCGCGTCAGGGTGGTCCGCTGCTACCGGGCGGTAATGATCACCAATACGCAGGCTGTGCCGATCAACGATGACTCTCGACGGCTCATCGCCTGGATGCCCGAACGACACACCGACCGTGGCTTCGGCGAGTCCGTACACCGGAAACATGGCGGAGCGCTGCAGGCCGAGCCGCGCGAGCGCACTGAGGAACTCGTCGCAGAGCTCCCAGGAAATGGGCTCGGCGCCATTCAAGATCAGCTTGACGCACGACAGGTCCGTATCACTTGCCAGACCTTTGCGTTCGAACAGTTTCAGGAAATGCTTGTAGCCAAAATTCGGCGAGCAAAGCTGCGTAGCACGCAACTCGTGCGCCTTTTGTAACCATAATAGCGGCCGGCGCACGAACAGGCTGGTATCCATCACCGCATGATTCATGCCCACTGCCAGTACACTGAGGTGATAGCCAATCAGGCCCATATCGTGGGTCAGCGGCATCCACGACAGGCTTTGGTCCGCCTCGGTCCAGTGTGCGCCTTCGACGATGGCGCGAATGTTGTGACAGAGGTTTCTGTGTGTGAGGCAAACGCCCTTCGGGTCACTGGTCGAACCCGATGAATACTGGATGAAGGCAATATCCTCGGGGCGCGTGTCCGCAAGCCGGCCGGCGCCGCCTGGCTGCACGTCACTCATCAGGACCGTCTTCGAATTGAGGATGCGACTGACCTGTTCCAGCCCCTGGCTGCCGGCAAACTCGAGCAAGCGTTCCAGGAGGCCTGCTTCGGCAAACAAGGTGGCGTGCTCAAGTTGCTGCAGAATGCGAAACAACTTGAATCGGTGCTCATCACTGATGCCTACCGCGACCGGGACGGGTACGATCCCGCCCAGGATCGCGGCCCAGAACGCGACCAAAAAGCTCTGGTTGCTGGTGCAGAAAATAACCAGCTCATCACCCTTTTGCATGCCCCGGGCCTGTAATGCGCCAAGCAATGCTTCGGCTCGCTGCCAGAGGTCGGCAAACAGCAGCTCGACCTCGTCCTGCTCACCGTTTATAAAGCGGATTCGCTTGTCCCTGCGCCGTGCATCGACAAGCAGATCCGTCATCGTGTTGTAAAGTTTCATTAATTCAAGCTGACCTGTCAGCGAACCTGTGGCTGCAAAAGTATGTCGTTTGTCGATCGCAAATTGATGCCCATCTCCAGTCCGGGACTGTCCGCGCTTGAGCGCTGCATGCGAAACCGGGGCAACAGCAGAGCAAGATGAACCTTCATTTCGAGAAATGAAAAATACTCGCCAAGGCACCTGCGTGGCCCGAGCGAGAAGGGAAAGTACGGGCGCTCCTTGCGCTCTTGCTTGCCCTGCTCGAATCGACCGGGATCGAAGCGCTCCGGGTCCGGCCAATAGCGTACGCTACGGTGCAGGATGTACGGCGACAGGTAGATATCGTCGCCGGGAACGGCGCCATATTCGCCGAGTTCGTCGGCTTCCACAGCGCGCCGCGTAAATAACCAGACGGGTGGATACAGGCGCAGGGTTTCATCGATGACCTGTTGAGTATACGGAAGCGCGTCAATGTGTGCGGCGGATGGGGGCTGGTCATGCGGTAATAATTCGTGCAGTTCTTCGAGCAGCCGCGCCTCAACAGCGGCATTTCCCGCGAGCAGATACCAAACCCAGTTCAGCGTATTGGCCGACGTTTCGAAGCCAGCAACAATCAGGGTCATCAATTCGTCCAGTAATTCGTTGTCGCTGAACGGATTGCCCTGTTTATCCGTCGCTTTGAGATACATCGACAGAAAATCAAATTCATCGCTGCGTGTCTCCCGTCGCTCGGCAATAATGTCCAGCAGCCGTGCCCGCAATTTCCTGACTTTCAGTACGACGCTGAGGTCGCGGGTTGAATCTTTGCTCAAGAAATCGAACGGGTTGTCGCCGTCAGCCAGCAATTTTTGCTCGTAATCCGCACCAAAAATACAGACGAGGATCAGTTCCAGGGCAAAGTCGCTGGTTTGCTGGGTAATATTGATCGGTTTGCCGGCCTCCGCCGCTGCTTGCCAGGCACGCGCGCGCTGTTCGCTGCAGTTAATCATCGCCTGGAGCAATTGCTGAACGTTCTGCACCTTGAAAGCCGGCTGGATCATCGTGCGCGAGCGCCGCCATACATCGCCATCACTGACTATCAGGCCGTTACCGAGCAGCATTTTGACGCGCTCGAAGCCCGGCCCCTTTTGATATCGCGCATGACGACGCACGAGAATATGCCGAATGATGGCTGGGTCATTGATGAACAGAGCATGCCTGCCGCTGGTTTTCTGCACGTGCACCAGATCGCCATAGTCGCGCTGGAGCCCGGTCAGTACCCCCAGTGTTGCGGGGTCGATCCCGAGTGTAACCGGCGAGTCCGGGCCGGGCGGCCGCTCATTTAGCGGTTTTGATTCTGGCATGGAAAACTTTGTCGACGGCCGGGCTCTGATGCGAGCAAATTCTACATTGACCGGCCGATGACCGATACCGCAAACTGACACGAGTCTTTTTACCCGATTTCCCGATATGCCCCCATCCGACGAGCACAAGGACGCCGAGCGCGACGCATCGCGAGAAACTCGTGGTATCGACTACAGCTCGGTCGAGTCACGGCGCAGCGCAGCGTCCGGTCGTAGTATGAGCGCCGGGCGCCGTATCTACTATGTGCTTGGCTTACCCCTGCTGCGCGGTTTGTTACGCCTGCTGTCGGCGACCTACCGGACACAGCCGTTGATCGGTGCACAGCATATCCAGCCTTTTATCGACAGCGATCGAGTCTGCGCGCCCTGTTACTGGCACCAGCACCACGTATTGTGCTCGGCCCAGGTGCGGCGCTGGGTACGCGAGGGCTTCAAGGCCTGTTTCCTGGTGTCGGGTTCGGTTGACGGCGAAGTGCCGGCACGGATTGCCCGTGCCTGGGGTGCCGAGGTTATTCGCGGCTCAGCCAACCAAAGCGGCGCGCTGGCATTGCGCGATATGCAAGCGATGATGAAACGTGGTTATTCGATTATCACGACGGCGGACGGCCCGCGCGGCCCGAAATACGAGTTCAAGGCCGGCACTGTGCTGATGGCGCGTATTGGCGGTGTTCCCCTGTTACCGATTGCCTGCGCCGCCGACCGGGCCTGGTATCTCGACCGGTGGGACAATTTCATGATTCCGAAGCCTTTTGCGCGCGTTTGCGTTGGCATCGGTGCCCCACACGAAATACCACGCAGCATGCCGCTGGACCAGATAGAAACCGCCCGTGAGTCGGTTCAGCTAGCGGTCATGTCCGTAATGCGAGAATGCGAACATGCAGTACTTCACTAATAACAAGCGCCTGGCACTGTACAGCCTGGTGCTCTTGCTGGCCGCCTCGCACGCGAGCTGGGCCGCGACGGACGGCTATACGCTGCAACCCTATGAAGCGGAATACAAGGTCAAAGTCAGTATTCTAAGTGGCAAGATGACCACGAAGCTGGCCGCGACCGACGAAGGCTACGTCGCCACGCACAGGCTGGATCCGCAAGGCCTGGCCAAGATTATCGCGAACGGCTATGTTGAAGAGACGGCTGATTTCAGTATTAGCGACGGCGCTGTCGTTTCACACCACTACCTGTCAATAAATACCCTGACCAACGATACGCCGCGCGCCGAGCTGAGCTTTGACCAGGAGACGCATTCGATCACGGGTGTTGTGGATGGTGTCACGGTGAACGAGGTTGCGGATTCCGAGGTTCACGACCGGATTTCCATCCAGTACGAACTCATGCTCGACCTGATCAAGGGCGGATCTACCAAGTCCTACGTGTTATTCGACGACGACAAGTACAAGACCATCGAGATCAGCAACATTGGCAAGAAAGTCATCAGGGTTCCGGCTGGCGAATTTACGGCAATCGGCATCCAGCACAAGACGAAGGGCTCATCGAAAGTAACCACACTGTGGTGTGTGCCCGAGCTCGACTTTTTGCCTGCCATCATCGAGCAACACAAGGACAAGAAGCGCAAAATGCGCGCCGAGCTTATTCAGTACACGCCCAAAAACTGATCGATTGCCAGGTGTCTGCGCGGCAGAAAAGTATGCGGCGCTTGGAGCCCGTTCGGCTTCTGGCGTGCCGGCCCCTGCTAGCCGAGGGTAATGGCGAGTTGCAGTGTGAGAAACATCAGCGCCGTTACCGTTGCGCCAAGGAGCATGCAACCGGCCCAGCGCATGATTTCGTGAGCGTGCCGGGCGCCGACAATAAGCGGGACCGCCGGTAACACCGCGATGAAGGCCAGTGGGTAGAGAATCGATGCCACGCGTGGCCAGTGCCAGGCCCAGCATTTCAGATCTGGTTGTTCCTGCATCGCGACTGCAACCTGACGCAATTCTCCCAGCGAACTCTGTGCAGACGCTTTCGCCGCGGCGATATCCGTTCCGGATGCAAGGGCGGCCTGCACCAGGTCGTCGTAGTGGTCTTCGAGTTCCGATACCAGCCGCTGTACGCGCTGTGGACCGAAGCCTGACACAAGCAGCTCGTGAGCCAGCTCCTTGAAGTCGGGATCAGGCATTGACCGCAGTCTCCAGTGCCGTTTCGACCCCACCCTGGATACGCCGCCAGTCATTCGCCAGTTTCTCGAGGCGCGTCCTGCCCTTGCCCGTCAGTGAGTAATAAACGCGGGTTCGGCCGCCTACCGTTTTACGTCGCGACTTCAGCGCACCGCTTCGCTCCAGGGTGTGCAGAGCCGGGTAGATCACGCCTTCGCCGAGCGATATCGCCTCATCGGTGATCGTACGTACGGAGCGCACGAGCTCGTAGCCGTACATCTCTTGCTGGTCCAGCAAGCGCAGCAGCAGGAGTTCGGGGACGCCACTCATAAAAGGGGGATTACTTTGTGCCATGACAGACCTTGCTTGCGTAGCTCTCGAATATACCTCGAACTAAAAGGTATAACAATAGTTACTTTTTAGTTCCAGGTATGTACACTATACCTTGAGCTCAAGGTATCAACGCAGGCGGGACCTGACAAGGGGATCGACCATGATGACTCGATACGCTTACGCACTCAGTACCGGCACCGCGATGACTTTCGCGATTTTCTACCTGATGCAGTATCTCGTGACGCTGGATGCGCCGCCGCCGGATCCTGGTCGCCTGCACCACATGCTGGGATTCGCGCCGACCATTACCGAGCGGCCCGTCGTTGTGGAGCAATTTAACAATTTCAAACAGCTGCTCGAACCGGTTCTTAAAACACCGGAACGATTGCCGCAGGAGAAAAATACGCCCGGCAATTCAATCGCGGTGTCAATGCAACAACCGATACCGGCTACAAGCGGCACGACTATTGGCAATGCCTTCAGCAATGGACCTTTGATTAACATCGTACGCGTACGCCCCGTCTACCCGGTACGCGCCGCTGCGCAGGAATTGGAGGGCTATGTCGACGTTGAGTTCGATGTTGCGCCGGACGGTAGTGTGCAGAACGTCGTTGTGATCTATGCAAGCCACAAACTGTTTGAACAACCGGCTATCAATGCTGCAAAGCGCTTCCGCTTCAAGGCGCGCGTGATGGACGGTGTGCCACAAGCAAGTTACGGGATTCGAAATCGCTTTACATTCCAGATGGAGAGGAGTTAGCGATTTGGAACACCAGCCTGCGCCAATCATCGTCATTTTTGTATGGCGTGGGCTGGAACCAATTTCCGGGCGGCGATTTTCTGGTTGGCCTTAACTTCCCGCCGGGCTATCTTAAAACTCGCCGTCCGGATTCTCTTTATGTCACCGTTTACTGGACCTTGTCGTACTCCTGCACAAACGAGGTCGCGAGGCTGTCCTTTTTGAAAATTGCCGCCTTGCGCACCAGCAATGTGCCATTGTTTTCCAGCCGATAGTGCTCGACAAGTTTGTAACCGTCGTCCGTCAGCGTTTCGATAACGTAAGCCTGGCCCTCCCAACCGGATACCCGGCTCGCCTCGACCGGTCCGACACTAATAACGCGGTTTTCGCCGAAGCGGTACTCCTCGACGACCGAGCGATCAAAGCTGACGAACAGACCGTCCTTCGTCTGCGTGATCTTCAGCCGGCTGCCACGCTGCAGAAAGACATTGACCAGCGATGCACCCTTCTTCTTGCGACTGCGCGACGGCTTTGCAGGCGGAATTTGAAACTCCAGCTCAGCATCCGATAGCAAAGGCGAGCCGGACTGCTGCTCGTCGCGCAATACCCAGGTCCCGGACAGGTTCATGTCAGCGGGAACGACGGCACTCTTGCTTTGCAGCTGTTCACGGCTGGCACACGACGTGAGCAGTAATACGGACACACAGACTGTCAGTAAAGCTATCCGCGACACGATGGTCATTTGCGATCCTTTGCAGAAGTCAGGGCAAAGTACACAAAATTTCGGCACAGCAAAAGTCGGCAACGTCTCATGCAGCGACGTTTGCCTTGATTTCGGCACGGATCTGATTGCAAAACAATTTGCGGCATCGCACCTGAACCCGGGCAAGTTGCAACCAATTCGCCAGTGCGCGGAGCTCCTTTGCTAGCAGGCTCGCGACAAGACCGGCATCGACACCCTCCTCCGGGTGTGCCTGTTGCACCAGCAAAACAGACGCCTTGCGATCGGCTTTGAGGTCGACACGGGCAACAATTTCGTCGTTCACACGAAATGGCAGGACGTAATAACCCCATTTTCGGCGCTTCTTCGGCAGATAGATTTCGAGCCGATAGTGGAACCCGAACAATCTTTCGACGCGCGGCCGGCACCAAAGCAACGGGTCGAACGGTGAGTGCAAGGAGGCTCCCCTGATTTCACCTGGCGGGCTGGCATCGGCAGATAGCCAGGCTGGCTCCTGCCAGCCCTCTACCTGTACCGGGACCAGTCGTTTCTGATCGACAAGCTCCGCCACACGCGGCGCAACGTCTGACATCGTCATGCGGAAATAGTCGGCCAGATCCTTCAGCGTGGCGATGCCAAGACGGCTCCCTGCATAAGCCAGTAACTCGCGCCGCGCTTCCGGCTCTTCAATCTCCCGCTCGAGGTACTCACCTGGAATAATTCGCTCCGGTAAATCGTATACGCGCTGAAAATTTGCTCGCCGCTCCCGGACCGCGAGCCGCCCACAGCCAAAATGATGTTCGAGTGCCCGCCGCGCGACGGAACGATGCCAGTCGCCGGGCTTTCTGGCCGGGCCACGTATCTGCGGTAATTCATCGGCCGTTAGCGCGCCGTCGAGACGCACCTGCTCAAGTGCATTCTCAAGATACGCTGCGGCATCCGGCAGTCTTGAACCCGGATTATTGCCCCAGGGCTGCCAGCCTGCGCGCCGGTACTGCAGCAAAGGCCACAACTCAACAGGCACCGAACATGCCTCATGTGCCCAGTGTTCTATTTGATTGCCGCTGCGATACAGGTAGTCGTCGAGCAGACCGGTATCGTAGTGGCCAAGTCGCGACCAGACAACAAGGTATTGGGCGGGTATCAATACATTCACGAAATCCAGCTGCAACATACCGGCACTCGCGATCGCACGAGAAAAATCCTGATTGCCGGCCGCTCCACGAAGGCGCGGCTCACCGAAGCCCTGCGCCCCCAGCGCGATACGCCGCGCCTCGGCAGCACTTATTGGAGTACACAAAAGGACACCCACACAATTATTCCCGCGTCATTCTTACAAGGACATCCACATCGTACTTCCCAGGACATCCACATGCCTAATCCGGCAACATACTCACAAGGACATCCACATAGTTGCTTTGGCAGCGTATTATTCAGGACATCCACATGATAAACCCCGCCGAAATAAAATTACTCGAAGCTGCGTTGCAACGGCTGGCAGAGGGTTTCGAGAATCTACCAGACTTCACGCCCCAATTTGATAGCAACGAAGTTGCCGCTATTCTCGATCAGGCCGCGACTCGGATGCAGGATAACTACCCCTACCACCATCCTATGTATGCGGGCCAGATGTTGAAACCGCCGCACGCAATTGCGCGAATCGCGTATGCAATGTCCCTGTGGGTGAACCCGAATAACCATGCGCTGGATGGCGGCAAAGCCAGCTCGGGCATGGAAAAGGAGTGTATCGAGGAACTTGGTGCGATGTTCGGCTGGCGGCAGCCGCTCGGCCATCTCACCGGCGGCGGCACCGTAGCCAACCTCGAAGCTTTGTGGATCGCAGGCCGCCTCCGCCCTGGCAAGCGCATACTGGCGTCTGACCAAGCACACTACACACACAGCCGGCTTAGCGACGTATTGGGTTTACCGTTTTCAGCTGTCCGTGTTGATGAGCACGGACGTATGGACCTCGCACATATCGAGCAACTGCTGAAGGTGGGCGATGTCGGCACAATCGTAGCAACAATCGGCAATACCGCTCTCGGCGCTGTGGATCCACTAGCTGAGATAATCGAACTTGCGCGCGAACATGACGTACGCGTGCACGCTGATGCAGCCTACGGCGGCTATTTCGGGCTCGCCAGTAAAGTTGATGCAGCTGCGCGAGCAGCCTATCGACGTCTTGTGGAAGTCGATTCCATAGTGGTCGATCCGCACAAGCATGGCTTGCAACCCTACGGCTGTGGCTGCATCTTATTTCGTGATGCCGACGTCGGCCGATTCTACAAACATGACTCACCGTACACCTATTTCAGCTCTGCCGAACTGCATCTGGGCGAGATCAGCCTGGAGTGTTCGCGACCCGGGGCATCGGCTGTTGCTTTGTGGGCGACTCAGAAATTATTGCCGTTAGTCCAGGACGGAGAATTCTCGAAAAGTCTTGACCATAGCCTCAGTGCGGCGCGCAGCTTTCACGAGCGGCTGGTAGCGAGCGTGGCGTACGTACCCTTGATGAAACCGGAGCTCGATATTGTCGTATACATGCCAAGTGCTGCAGATGCCAGATTGGCAAGTGCAAGGTCGCGACGGGTGTTCGCGTTGGCAGCCGAGCAAGGCCTGCATCTCGCGATGATTGAGTTGCCGACAGCGTTAGTGCAAGTCTACGTTCCCGAACTCGTAGCAAATTCGGCAACTGTCACGTGCCTGCGTTCGGTACTTATGAAACCCGAGCACAACAGCTGGCTCGAGCCGATCATGTCGATCCTTGAAAAAGCAGCGACAGCAGCCCGCGAGTAGCAACTACGCCTATGTAGAAGCACACGAAACCGCCGACTATCGTGACCATCAGGTACGAAAATGAGGCTAGAATCTCGTCGCGTTGCAGCATTGCACTGACCTCAAACACCAATGCAGACAGGGTGGTGAAGCTGCCGCAAAAACCGACCACAAATAACAAACGATATTGTTCCGGGAAAATTCCAGACTGGTGGAACCAATGTGCATTGACAATACATTGCGCCAACACACCCATAATCATGCAACCCAGAAAATTGGCAGCAAGCGTGCCCCATGGAAACTCGGTATTGACGTTCAAGCTAAGATTTAATGCGAACCGGGCAAGTGCGCCTAGTGCGCCGCCCAGTGCGACAAACAAACTTGCATAAACAATAGGATGCATAACAGGTTTCTTGAAGGCTGCGGTTACAAAGCCGCCATGGTTTCCTTGTATTCCTGCTCAAGTCGCAAGATCAGTTCGCGTGCAGTGAGAATCTGGTCGATATTGCCGACTCCTTGCCCGGCGCTCCAGATGTCTTTCCAGGCTTTTATCTCCGCGCTGCCGCGTTTGCCAAAATCCATTTGTTTTGTGTCAGCATGATCAAGGCGATCCGGATCCATTCCAGCACGCTCGATGCTACGGCGCAGGTAGCTGCCATGAACACCGGTAAAAAACGGTGTGTACACAATGTCGGCAGCCGCAGAGCTCACGATCATGTCCTTGTACTCCGGGATCGCGTTGGCTTCCTTTGTCGCAATAAAACGCGTACCCATGTACGCAAGATCTGCGCCCAAGGCTCGTGCTGCCAGAATATCGCCGCCCGCTGACACAGCGCCCGATAAAATCAGCACGCCGTCAAATTCCCGTCGAATTTCCTTGACCAGCGCGAAAGGGCTCAGAGGGCCCGCGTGCCCGCCCGCCCCTGCAGTGACTGCGACAATGCCATCGACACCCTGTGCAATGGCTTTGCGCGCGTGGCGCATGCTGATCACGTCGTGGAAAACCAGGCCGCCGTATCCGTGTACCGCTGTCACGACCTCGGCCGGAGGCCTGAGGCTTGTAATTACGATGGGCACCTCGTGCCTGATGCAAACATCGAGGTCTGCCTGCAGTCGCGAATTGCTCGCATGCACTATCTGGTTAACGGCAAACGGCGCAACTTTTTCCTTGGGGTTTGCTGTCTTGTAATCCGCAAGCGCCTGTTTTACCTGTCGGATCCAGCCGTCCAGAGCTGATTGTGGCCGAGCGTTAAGTGCCGGAAAAGAACCGATGATTCCCGTGGTACATTGCGCAATGACCAGTTCCGGGCATGAAACAATGAACATCGGCGCACCAACAAGCGGTAGGCGAAGTCTCGCACTTAGGGAATCAGGCAAAGCCATGCTTTATCCTTCGTGAGCTATGGTCGTCGGGCAAGGCGGTCCGCATGCTACCACAGCGTCGTGATACGGTTCACATTGCAACGTGCCGGCGGTTGCTAGACTTGGCTTCATGGAAAAGTCCGATCATGAAACCGATGTGCACGATCTTGCTCTCGGCGTGATTCACGCGTTGAAAATGGTCGACGCGAAAGCCATGTCCTACGTGCAGCTGCGTCGCTTGTACGCAAGTTTGGTACATACCTGCAACGTGGTTGAAACGGAGATCACAGCAAGATCCGGTGAGCAGGACCTCGGCAAAACCGTCCGACTCACAGCTCCTCAGCCCGCCCCGCCCGGAAAGCCAGACAGCTAGGCAGCAGAATATTTGCCCATCGCCGCCCTGCTCACTCACGGCGACAGGCCAACAGAGGCCAACAGGACACCCACGCACTTTCAAACAAGAAACGGGACAGCCACGCAATATGTCGACAGATTCGCCAGATAAGGGACTCGTGAACGTTTGAGGGTTGGTGGAGCATGGATAGCCCTGTCACGAAGTGGTGT
>DDIS01000009.1:0-1039 GCA_002338615.1 Proteobacteria bacterium UBA1844
CTGCGCTCGAGCAGGGCGCGACGCGTTGCGACCTCGGCCCTTGCGGCCAGGTAGTCGACCGTCAGGCCGGTACGGTCCGGCAACAGGTTTTCGTCGAAGCCATCGCTCAACCTGAGTGCGTTGAGCATGAACTCGAACAACAGCGCCTCGCGTGCAAGTGGGGTCGGCAATGCGTCGGCTTGGGTGGTACTCCTGGATTCGAAATGCTGCATGTAGGACGCCGGGTTGGCCGGCTTCTCGTAGCGGTGTGACTTGCCCGCCTGCGTCAATTTCCCGTGGGCGCCAGCGCCAACGGCAAGATAGTCGCCGAATGACCAGTAATTCTCGTTATGCCGGCAGCGCCGGCCCGGCTTCGCGTATGCCGAGACCTCGTACTGCAGGTAGCCATGCTTTCGAAGCAGCGCCTGTCCCGCCATCTGGATTTCGAAGCCAAAGTCATTATCAGGAAGTCCCTTTGGCGGTCGCGCGTAAAAAACCGTGTTCGGCTCGAGCGTCAACTGGTACCAGGAGATATGTTGCGGACCCAAGGCAATTGCCCGCTCCAGGTCATAAAGTGCCGCGGCAACGCTCTGGCCCGGCAACCCGTACATGATGTCGATATTGATATTGGCAAAGCCGGCCCCGATGGCAGCCGTCACGGCGCGCGTGATGTCGGCGCTGTCGTGGACACGACCCAGGAGGCTGAGCGATGCATCCGAGAACGACTGTGCGCCGATGGACAGGCGGTTCACTCCGGCGGCGCGATAAGCTGCCGGGTCACCGCATTCAACGGTACCGGGATTCGCCTCCATCGTAATCTCGATGTCGTCGCACCAGCTGAAATTTCTTGCGCTGGCTGCCAGCAGGCGGGAAATTTCTGCCGGTGTAAACAGGCTCGGCGTACCGCCGCCGAGAAAAATGCTGACCAGCTCCCTGTCCGTCACGCGCGTCGCTTCGAGTTCGAGATCGAGGAGCAGTGCATCGAGATAGCGTGCACGCACGCTGGCATCCGCTGCCTGCCCCCTGGCAAGGGAATAGGAATTGAAATCGCAATACGGGC
>DDIS01000009.1:1130-19776 GCA_002338615.1 Proteobacteria bacterium UBA1844
GAATTGAAATCGCAATACGGGCATTTCTTCACGCACCAGGGCAAATGCACGTACAGCGACAGCGGCGGCGCGTACATGTTGCTAGCCAGGACCTGTTGGCGAAGGCGACGAATCCGCGAGTGCCACAAGCAGTGCACGCAAGGCCTGGCCCCGGTGACTGCGCTGGTTTTTTTGTTCAGCACTGAGTTCCGCGGCAGCCAGGCCCAGGGTCGGGTCCAGGAACACCGGGTCGTAGCCGAAGCCCCTGCTACCGCGGCGCTCGTGGAGAATCTCGCCGTGCCAGGAGCCGTATGCGAGCAGGGGTTCGGCGCGCCCGTCGGCGACGAAACAGGCCGCACAATGAAAGGCGGCACTGCGTTCATCAATGCCCGACAGTTCCTCGAGCAGCTTGTCGATATTGTCAGCATCGCTTGCGCCCCTGCCTGCGTAACGCGCAGACAAAACACCCGGCCTGCCGTCCAGTGCATCGACGACCAGCCCGGAATCGTCAGCGATTGCGGCGAGCCCGGTTGCCACGTGCGCATGACGGGCCTTGATGATAGCGTTCTCAGCGAAGGTCGAGCCGGTTTCCTCCGCCTCACTCACGCCGTAGTCCGACTGCGGCACGACCGTGACATCAAGCGCTGCGAGCAGGCGTTCGATCTCACGCAATTTGCCGGCGTTGCCGCTGGCAAAAACAATGGTGGTCAGTGAGCTCATGCGCTGCGGGTTCCGATACATTCCGGGCCGAGGCTAGGCCGCGGACGCGAGCGCCTTGTTTTGCTGCACGACGATCTGCGCGACCCCCGTTCTGGCGAGCGCCAGCATCGCTGCAAACTCGGCGTCCGAAAAAGCGTGTCCTTCCGCCGTGCCCTGCACTTCGATGTAGCGGCCCGCTTCATTCATGACGATGTTCATGTCGGTTTCCGCCTGGGAGTCTTCGGCATAGTCGAGGTCAAGCACCGGTACGCCGCCAAAAATGCCAACGGAGATGGCCGCAACCTGGCCATGCAATGGATTCTGTTTCAGGCGCCGTTGCGCACACAGGCGCTGCATGGCAAGCGCAAGCGCGACGTAGGCACCGCTGATTGACGCGGTGCGGGTACCACCGTCGGCCTGCAGGACATCGCAGTCGAGCGTCACCATGCGCTCGCCGAGAGCACTGAGGTCAGTAATAGCGCGCAGCGAGCGGCCAATCAGGCGCGAGATTTCGAGCGTACGCCCCCCTTGTCGACCTTGCGTCGCTTCACGTTGCGAGCGCGTGTGGGTCGCGCGCGGCAGCATGCCGTACTCGCCGGTGACCCAGCCGCTGCCCTTGCCACGCATCCAGCCAGGCACACGTTCCTCTACAGACGCCGTGCACAGGACGCGCGTCTCACCGAACTCTGCAAGTACGCTGCCTTCCGCATGGCGGGTGAAATCAGTAGTGAATCGAACCGGGCGCATGTCGCCCACGTCGCGGCCACTTGGTCGCATGCCTTATCTCCTCATCCAAAGTGTAGGTCTCTTTAGCTGGCCGACAGCCAACGCAGCGCGGTACCGGTCGTGTTGTCGCTATACGGCGAGTTGGCATGCAATGCCTTCAAACTGAGGGCTTTCAAATTATCGGCGAGATTATCCTCGCCGGGAGTGCCAATTTCAGCCATGTCCTTATCGGACAAACCGGACCAGAGACCGTCTGAACAGGCGAGCAGCACATCGCCTGGCAACAGCGGTACCTTGGCCGTAATGCTCATATCGGGCACCGGTGCGTCTCCACCGAGACAACATTCGACAAAATTGCGCATCGGGTGATCCTGCGCTTCCTCTTCCGTGATGGCGCCTTCCTGGATCAGGACCTCGACATGGCTGTGATCTCGCGACCGGTTCAGCACGGCGCCATTGCGAACCTGGTAGATGCGGCTGTCGCCGATATGTGCCCAGAACGAACCGCCCTCCTGTACCAGGCAGACGGCACCGGTTGCGCGCGGCCTGAAATCGACCGGCAGATCGAGGCCAAGTGCCACCACCTCATCGTGCGCCCGGGCCAGGCTTGCGTACAGGAATCCCTGTGGATCGAAGATAGGCAATTTCGCCGAGGTAAACTGCTTCTGCACCACGTTGAGCGCCGTTTCGGCCGCGCGCGCGCCATCGGAATGGCCGCCCATACCGTCGAACACAAGCATCATCGCGGCGCTTTCCGCGACCACGACGGCGGCACGATCCTGGTTGTCCTGGCGGTCTCCTACCGCGGAGACCTTGGCATATTCAACGCGCATGAAACTTCGTTCTTCCCTGTGTCTCGATTAGTATGGTGCGTTGGACGTACACAAAGCGTGCACCACGCGCCGAAATTCTGGAAAGGGCACTGATGTTACACAGTATGACAGGCTTTGCGCGACAGTCCGCGGATGTGCCGATAGGCGCCCTGACCTGGGAACTGCGTTCGGTCAACCACCGTTACCTTGACCTGCAATTCAAAATGCCGGATGAACTCCGTGGCGAGGAGGCGGCGCTGCGCCAACTGGTGGGCGATACCGTGAAGCGCGGCAAGCTCGAATGCGCGCTGCACTTTCGCCGCGCTTTCGACGCCGGGCAGGAAATGCAACTGGATCAGGACCTTGTAGCGCTCCTCGGTGAACGGCTTGCCGCAATCGGCACGCATCTTGAAAGCCCTGGCGACGTCAACCCGGTCGATATCCTGCGCTGGCCCGGGGTCATCAAGCCGTCGGCAATTGACAGCGAACCGCTGTTCGCGGCGGCGAGCGCACTGCTGGCGACCGCGGTCAGCGCGCTGAACGAGATGCGCGCGAGCGAAGGCGAGCGCATCGCTGCAATGATCCGCTCGCGCTGTGCGGAAATCAGCTCTATTGCCGCGAACGTGCGCGTACGCATGCCCGAAATTCTCGATGCGACGCGTGCCAGGCAGCGCGAACGGCTGGAGAAATTGCAGGTCGACGCGGATCCGGAACGGCTGGAGTTGGAACTCGCACTGGTCGCGCAAAAACTCGATGTGGACGAGGAAGTGGATCGCCTCGAGAGTCACGTCGATGAGATCCTCGCGACGCTTGAGAAAGACGAACCCGTTGGCCGGCGCCTTGATTTCCTGATGCAGGAACTGAACCGCGAGGCGAACACGCTGGGCTCGAAGTCGGCTGACACGGAGACGACAAGCGCAGCGGTTGAACTCAAAGTAATCATCGAACAAATGCGCGAACAAATTCAAAACATAGAATAGGCCCTTGAAAAAAAATAACGCAGAAGCAGGGCCGCGCCTGTTCGTCATCGCGGCGCCCTCCGGCGCCGGTAAAACGACGCTCGTGCACGCGCTGGTCACCCGCAACCCGGAACTCAGGTTCTCGATCTCGTACACGACGCGCAAAAAGCGACGTAACGAGGCCGGCGGCGTCGATTACCTGTTCGTGGACAAGAACGAGTTCGATGCCTTGCGCGAACAGGGAGCACTCCTCGAGTGGGCCGAAGTTTTCGACAATTTCTACGGCACCAGCCGCGCGCAGGTCGAAGAGCACCTGGGCAACGGCCACAGCGTGCTGCTCGAGATCGACTGGCAGGGCGCCCGGCAGGTACGGGCGGCGATGCCGGATTGCGTCACGCTGTTCGTGCTACCCCCGTCACTGGACGAACTCGAGCGACGCCTGCGCAACCGGCGCACGGATGCCGACGAGGTGATCGAGCGGCGCCTGCGCGATGCCAGGGACGATATCGGCCACTGGGACGAGTTCGATCACGTCATTATCAATGATGACCTGGACCAGGCTGTGGCCGACACGATGGCCGCCATGAACGGGACGAGTGACGCGACATCGACAGCGAATCCGGCGCTGCGGGCCAGGGTGCTCGAGGCGTTCTCTTAATAACATTTGGTTATAAGCGCTGGCGCCCGCATTGCCGTGCGCTTAATCTGCAGCCCGGGATCGCACTGCGGATCGCGCCGGGGACGGCGCTCCTACGGCGGCAGCCCCACAGGAGCGGCATCTTGCCGCGATGGCACCAACACACAGAACAACGTAGGAGCGGCATCCTGCCGCGATCGAATTAACAAATACGCATCACAGGACACAACATCATGGCCCGTATAACCGTTGAGGACTGCCTCGATAATATTGAAAATATCTTTGAAATGGTGCTCGTTGCGGCGAAGCGCGCGCGCCGGGTTGCACACGGCGCCGAACCGATGGTGGAGCGGCAAAATGACAAGCCGACGGTGATTGCCTTGCGCGAGATTGCAGCTGGCCTTGTCACGCCGGCCATCCTCGACGAAATAGAAACACCGCCCACCGAAGAACTGTTGCAAGCCGACCTGGCCGAAGACATTCTGCCGCATCGCGGCCTCAGTCTCATGGACTAGTTTTTCAGGTACGCGTAACAGGGGAGGAGCAACTGCCATAGTCCTCCTCTGTTGCCGTCACCGCCCCTGGTCACCCTTCTTTTCTCGTTCGCAAACAGTCCTCGAAAAATCGGGCCCGATTTAGCGCTATTATCGAGCCATGGACTATGCCGCTACATTGCTCTCCAAGTTGCCAGGCGCGCTCAGGCGCGAGCGTGGCATAGAGCGGCTGATTTCGACGCTCGAGGACTACCTGCCCGAAGCGCAGATCGAGATGATCATGCGCGCCTACGATTTTGGCGCTGCCGCGCATAAAGGCCAGACACGCAAGACGGGCGAGCCCTACATCACGCACCCGGTCGCGGTCGCCCAGGAACTCGCGGACATGCGCCTCGATGCGCAGGCCATTACAGCCGCGATCCTGCACGACGTCGTCGAGGACACGGACGCCTCGCTCGCGGACATCGAGCAAAACTTCGGCTCCGAGGTCGCATCACTGGTGGACGGTGTCAGCAAACTTGACCAGATCCAGTTCCGCAGCCGTGCCGAAGCGCAGGCCGAAAGTTTCCGCAAGATGATGCTGGCGATGATCGAGGATATACGCGTGATCCTCGTCAAGCTGGCGGATCGCCTGCACAACATGAAAACGCTCGACGCGATGCCGGAAGAGAAGCGCCGCCGGATTGCACGAGAGACGATTGATATTTACGCGCCAATCGCGAACCGGCTCGGCATCAACCGCATGAAGATCGAACTCGAGGACCTCGGCTTTCGCTACCTGTACCCGATGCGCTATCGCGTTCTCGACCGGGCTCGCAAGAAGATCACCGGCAGCCAGAAGCAAATCGTAAAAAGTATCGCCGAGGAATTCCGTCGCGCGATTGCAGGCGAGGATATTGAGGCGGAGGTGATCGGCAGGGAAAAGCATCTCTACAGCATTTACAAGAAAATGGCCGAGAAAAAGCGGCTGCTGCATGACGTTGTGGACGTGTACGGATTCCGTATCGTGGTCGACGAAGTCAGCACCTGTTACCAGGTACTGGGCATCGTGCACGGCCTGTACAAACCCATGCCGGGCCGTTTCAAGGATTACATCGCGATCCCGCGTATCAATGGCTACCAGTCCCTGCATACCACCCTGTTTGGGCCGAAAGGCCTGCCGCTCGAAGTGCAGATACGTACGCAGCACATGGACAGCGTGGCCGAGTCGGGCGTTGCATCGCACTGGCAATACAAGGCCGAAGATCCCGTCGACGCAACGCCGCAGCGCCGGGCGCGTGAATGGCTCGCGAACCTGGCCGAACTGCAGCAATCCGGCTCCTCGGAAGAGTTTCTTGAAAGTGTCAAGGTTGACCTGTTTCCGGACAAGATTTACGTATTCACACCAAAGGGCGACATCCTGCCACTGCCAAAAGGTGCGACAACCATCGACTTCGCCTATGCCGTCCATACCGATGTCGGTAATCGTACCGTGTCCGCCAAGATCGACCGGGCACTCGTGCCCTTGCGCACACCGCTTGCCAATGGACAAACAGTTGAAGTTGTAACCAGTCGTGGCGCGACGCCAAACCCGAACTGGCTGAATTTTGTGCACACTGCAAAGGCGCGCACGGCCATTCGTCATTACATGAAAACGCTGCGCTCCAATGAGTCGGTCGACCTTGGCAAACGCTTGCTCGATCGCTCGCTCAAGGACCTGGGGTCATCGCTGCGCAAGATCGGCAAAGTGCGGATGAATGAAGCGCTCGCGGAACTTGGCATCAATAGCAGCGCCGAACTCTTCGAACAACTCGGCCTCGGCGAACGAATCGCGCCGCTTACCGCACGTTTTTTGCTCGGCGGCAGCGCACAGGGAGGCGCGGAAACCCCAACCGCAAGCCTCGTGATCGAAGGGACCGAGGGGATGGTTGTCACCTACGCGAAGTGCTGCTATCCCATCCCCGGCGACGATGTGATGGGCTACCTGAGTTCCGGCCGTGGCATCGTGATTCATCGCAATATTTGCGGCAACCTGAGTAACTTTCGCAAACAGCCCGACAAATGGATTTCGGTGTCCTGGGAGAAGGAGATTGCGCGCGAATTTTCCAGCCAGATTCAGACCGACACGAGAAACCGGACCGGCGTGCTCGCCGAGGTGGCCGCGACGATAGCCGAGTGCGGCTCCAACATCGAACAGGTGGAAGTTCTTGGCCGGCATGAAGACTGTTCGATGTTGTCGTTTCTGTTGCAGGTACGAGACCGCCGCCACCTCGCGCAGATCATGCGTAACGTGCGTAAGATGCCAAACGTAATTCGAGTCACGCGCGATTGCGCATAAATTTCAGATATTCGGAGTTCCAATGAGTAAAGAAGCGATTCACAGCGACAACGCGCCGGCCGCGATCGGCACCTATTCACAGGCCGTACGCACCGGCAACCTGGTTTTTTTGTCAGGTCAGATACCGCTCGTGCCCGGCACGATGGAAGTTGTCGCAGGAGACTTCGAGGCGCGTGCGAGGCAGGTGTTCGACAATCTGGCCGCCGTGGCCAAGGCAGCGGGTGGCAATCTCAACCAGGCCGTGAAGATCACGGTATTCCTCACAGACCTTGGCAATTTCGCGACAGTGAATACTGTGATGCAGGATTATTTTGCTGAACCATTCCCGGCACGCGCTGCTGTCGGAGTTGCATCATTGCCGAAAGGCGTCGATGTTGAGGCGGATGCGATTCTTGCGCTGTAGATGTCCGCGGCTTCCAGCACACAAGTCTCGCCACTGACAGATCTGGCTGGTGTTGGCCCGGCGCTCGCGGAAAAACTGCACAAGCTTGGTATCTACCGCGTAAGCGATCTGCTGTTCCTGCTGCCGCTGCGCTACGAAGACCGTACACAACTGGTCAAGCTCGGCACGCTCCGGGCCGGTCAGCGATGCCTCGTAAGTGGCGAAGTGTTACTGGCGGAAACAGTCTATCGGGGCCGGCGCAGCCTGCTGGTGCGCATGAGTGACGGTACCGGGCAGCTCACGCTGCGCTTTTTTCATTTCTCGCGCAGCCAGCAGGCACAGTTTCAGCCGGGCGTTGCAGTCAGTTGTTTTGGCGAAGCCCGCAAGGGCCCGGCCGGGCTCGAGATGATTCATCCCGAGTACCGCATCCTGCGCCCCACCAGCAACGCCGCCACCACGGATGCGCTGACACCGGTATATCCGGCGACCGAAGGTGTGCAACAAGGACGGTTGCGCAACCTGACCGACCAGGCTTTAAAGCGCATGCAGCAAGCGCCACCCGATGAATTGTTGCCGCCTGAGATACTGCGGAAGCTCAACATGCCGCCGCTGGCCGAGGCAATCGCGTATTTACACCGTCCGCCGCCGGACGCCAACCTGGAGCAACTGCTGCAGGGCCGTCATCCGTGCCAGCAACGACTGGCCTTTGAAGAGCTGCTGGCGCATTACCTTAGCCTGAAGAATTTACGCGCGCTCACTGCCAGCGAAACAGCGCCGGCTTTGACGGCTGGTGCCCGGGAAAGCGAGGACTTTCTCGCGCGGCTTCCGTTCGAACTGACTGATGCGCAGCGGCGCGTGACGGGGGAGATAGAGGCTGACCTCGCCCAGCCGCATCCGATGATGCGACTTATCCAGGGGGATGTCGGATCGGGCAAAACCGTCGTTGCGGCGATCGCCTGCGTGCGTGCGATCGCGAATGGCGTGCAGGCCGCGATCATGGCCCCGACGGAGTTGCTTGCCGAGCAGCACTGGCGCAGCTTTTCTGCATGGTTTCAGCCCCTCGGTATTGAGCCCGCCTGGCTGTCGGGTAGCCAGCGTACAGTCGCGCGCCGCGAATCGCTCGCAGCGATCGCAACCGGGTCTGCAAAGCTCATCGTTGGAACGCACGCCCTGTTCCAGCAAGGCGTCAGCTTTCAAAAGCTCGGGCTCGTCATTATCGACGAGCAGCACCGGTTCGGCGTGCACCAGCGTATGGCATTACGGGACAAGGGGCGCGACGAGCACGGTCAACCTCACCAACTGGTCATGACGGCAACGCCTATTCCGCGCACCCTTGCGATGGCCGCCTACGCGGACCTCGACGTCTCCACCATAGATGAGCTGCCGCCGGGACGACAACCCGTCGTTACCGTTGCGATTCCCGAGACAAGGCGCGCGGAAATTATCGCGCGGGTGCGGACGGCGTGTGCCGCAGGCGGTCAGGCCTATTGGGTCTGTCCCTTGATCGAGGAATCCGAATTGCTCGACTACCAGGCCGCCGAAGCCAGCTACGCCATGCTGAACGAGGCGCTGCCGGAGGTGCGTGTTGGACTCGTGCACGGCCGCATGCGATCGGCCGAAAAAGAGCAGGGAATGCGGGCGTTCAAGGAGGGGCTCATCCAGTTGCTGGTCGCAACGACGGTCGTCGAAGTTGGTGTCGATGTGCCGAATGCAAGCCTGATGATCATTGAAAACGCGGAGCGCATGGGGCTGTCGCAACTGCATCAGCTGCGCGGCCGGGTTGGCCGCGGAGCTACACAAAGTCATTGCGTACTCGTCTACAAACCACCACTTGGTCAACTCGCGAAAAGCCGGCTGGCGGTCTTGCGCGAGAGCAATGACGGTTTCCTCGTCGCCGAGCGCGACCTCGAGTTGCGCGGCCCGGGCGAGCTGCTGGGTACGCGCCAGACGGGCTTGCCCGAGTACCGTGTGGCAGACTTGGTGCGCGATGCTAAATTGATGCCGCAAGTGCAAATGGCCGCCGCCGTCATTCAACGCCAGGCGCCCGCAACCGCCACAGCCATCATACGTCGCTGGCTGGCAGATGCGGATCGCTACGGCAAAGTCTGAGGAAATGGGGTCATGAAATCCACGCAAGGAATTCTCTCGCCGCGGCTCAAAGCGCAACTCGTCAACTACGGCCGGCTGATGCGAATCGACAAGCCGATCGGTACCTGGCTGCTGCTGTGGCCAACGCTGTGGGCATTGTGGCTCGCCGGTGAAGGGCACCCCGACCAGGGGCTGTTCGTCGTCTTCGTGCTCGGCGTTTTCATCATGCGCTCGGCGGGCTGTGTGCTGAATGACTATGCCGACCGCAAGATCGACCCGTACGTGGAACGGACCCGGAGCCGGCCGATCGCATCCGGTGCGGTACTACCTGCCGAAGCGTTGACGCTGTTCGTTGCACTCGGCCTGATCGCCGTTGGGCTTGCCACGATGTTGAACCGGCCGGCGCAGCTGCTGGCCGTGGTCGGTGCCGTGCTGACGATCATCTATCCGTTTATCAAACGATTTGTGTCGGTGCCGCAGTTTATTCTCGGCGCGGCATTTGGCTGGGCTGTGCCGATGGCGTTTGCGGCGCAAACGGGCGGCACGCCACAGCTCGCCTGGCTGGTATTCGGTACCGCCCTGATCTGGGCAGTTATTTATGACACCTTCTACGCCATGGTCGATCGTGAGGACGATCGCAAGCTTGGCGTCAAGTCCACGGCATTGTTGTTTGGCGACATGGACCTGTTCGTGATCGCCGGTCTGCAGCTCGTAATGCTGGTCGCGCTCATCCTGATTGGCCTGCGCGCTGAACTCGGTCTTTGGTATTATTTTTCAGTCCTGGTGGCGGCGTGCCTGATGGCCTACCACCAGTGGCTGGCACGTAACCGCGATCGGCCCGGGTGTTTTGCGGCTTTCCTCAACAACCACTGGATCGGCCTGGCTGTTTTTATCGGTATCGTACTGAACTACACGTTCGCGCCAGCCGCAAGCTGAACCGGCATTCCGATTCTGCACGCCTCAAGCGCGCGCAAGTACCAGGACACTGACCGCCGGCACACCCTGGTTGATTAGCAACTCCGCCAGTTGCACGCAGGTAGCGCCGGTGGTCATGACATCGTCCACGAGCAAAACATGTCGCGCGCCGGGGCGAGCACGAACGCGGAATGCGCCGCGCAAATTCTTCTGGCGCTCGGCCGCGTCGAGTCCGGACTGGGGCGGCGTCGCGACGCTGCGCACAACACTCGAGAGTATCGGCAGATGCAATTGCGCTGCGATTGGCCGCGCCAGTTCGTACGCCTGGTTGTAGCCGCGCCTGAGTTTGCGCCAGCGATGCAGGGGCACCGGTAGAATCGCATCAATAGTCGACGGCAGTCGTGACGCGGCGGCCAGCAGAATCTCGGTAAATGCCGGCGTATAGAAAAGCTTGCGTTGAAACTTGAATGCCTTGATGGCGGCATCGATGGGAAATTCATAGCGCAGTGGCGCAACCACGCATGTAAAAGGTGGCGGTTTATCCTGGCAGCTTGCACAGGTTGCGTCGGGCTCGACCTCGAGCGGTACCCCGCAACGCCTGCAAGCAAACCGGATTCGTGGCAGATCCTGCACGCAGCCCGCACAAATGTATTCGTCGTCGCCACTTGCAATAACGCCGCAAAAGACGCAGCGTTTCGGCATGAGACCCTGTTGCAGAAAGTCGAGAGTCCCGCGACACCCGCGCGCCATCGCAGCGGCTGTTCTTCGCCCGATCATCGTTGCACCATGGCCTGATGGTAGTTTTAGTACTGTGGCTCAAAGTGGGCTGTTTACAGGGAAATGCGGCGGGCGTACCCCGCCAGGGCCTGAGCAATCTTGAACAATCACCAGCAACTCGATGATGCTGCGATCCGGCGCAACTTCGCGCGCGCCGCGTCGCAGTTTGACTCAGCCGACTTCGTGCATACGGTTACCCGTGATGGCCTGCTCGCACGGCTCGAAGCCGTGGTAGTCGATGCCACCGAGGTTCTCGATCTTGGCTGTGCAACCGGGAAGGCCTTGCCGCTGTTAGCAAAGCGCTTTCGCCGCGCTCGCGTTACAGGCATCGACTCATCGCGGGCAATGTTGCAGCGCGCAAAGGCCGGGCGACGCCGGTTTGCTCGCACCCGGCTGTTGCAATGTGATGCACGCGCCCTGCCGTTCGCAGATCACAGCATCGACGTCGTCTTTGCGAACCAGCTACTGCCCTGGTTCGACGACCTCGCTATGATCGCGGCCGAGGTGCGGCGGGTGTTGCGCAAGGAAGGCCTGTTCATTTTTTCGACTCTCGGTCCCGACAGTCTGAGCGAACTCAAGGCAGCCTGGTCAACCATCGATCAACTGCCGCACGTGCATCATTTTCCCGACATGCACGATGTAGGCGACACGATGGTGCGCGCAGGTCTGAAAGACCCGGTGCTCGATGTCGATCGACTGGAAGTTACCTATACGACGTCCGCAGCCCTGTTTCGCGACCTGACAGCCGCAGGCGCACGCAACTGCCTGAAGGAGCGCGTTGCCGGGCTCGCAGGCAAGCAGGCATTCGTCCGCATGACGCAGGAACTGATGGCCGCAACGAGGGGTGCCGGGCTGCGCTTCGAGCTCGAACTGGTTTACGGTCATTGCTGGGGCTCCGGAACAGGATTCGGCGGTGGTCCGGTGCGCATCGACGCTGCGTCCATTCCGATTCGGCGACGCTAATCCATGAGATGCTGCAGGAATTCCGTCGGACTTCGAGTAGTACTTTCGTATATCGTGAGTAAGCTGTTGTTAAGATTATCTTTTTTCATCCGCTACTTTTTGCCGAGGATTGCATCGCGAGCGCCGTTTCAGTACACTTCGCGAGCTTTCTCGGTCGGCAGAAAGGAATTGCCGGCGTCTGACCAGCCACCCGATGAAAATCGCCCGAAAAGTACGGCTTTAACGCGTGGTTTTTGCCACCTTAAGGCAGCCGTGCTGCGTGTGACATGTGAAGAAACAGTGCGACCACCTCTAAAACTGGCGCGCAAGGTGAACAATCAATGATTCGAAAATCCTTAACGGGCTTGATAGGCCTAGTCTGGGCAGGCGGAGCTTCGGCCGACTGGGCACTGAATATGCCGCAGGGCGTGACCGATCTCAGCCAGGAAACCTACGACCTGCACATGATGGGTTTCTGGGTGTGCACCGTCATCGGCGTACTGGTCTTTGGCGTAATGATTTTTTCGCTGATCAAGCACCGCAAGACTTCCGGCGTGGCCCCGGCGAAATTTTCACACAGCACGAGCGCCGAAGTTACCTGGACGATCATCCCGGTGATCATCCTGGTGGCGATGTGCATTCCCGCCGCCAAGACCATGATCAAGCTGGAAGATACGCGCAATCCGGACATTTCGATCGTTGTTACGGGCTATCAATGGCGCTGGCACTATGCGTACCAGGATCAGGACCTCGCGTTTTATTCCAGCCTCGCCCGCCCCAGTCTCGAGGCACGGCAACTCGGTTCCACGATTGATCCGTACAGCGTCGATAATTACTTGCTGGAAGTGGACCGTCCGATGGTCGTGCCGGTGGGCGCCAAAGTGCGCGTGCTGCTTACCTCCAACGACGTGATACACGCCTGGTGGGTGCCGGAACTCGCGCTCAAGAAGGATGCGATTCCGGGCATGGTTAACGAGATCTGGTTCCGTGCCGAGCATACCGGCACCGTGCGCGGCCAGTGCGCCGAATTGTGCGGCAAGGATCACGGCTATATGCCTATCGTCGTCGAAGTGGTCGAGCCGGACGAGTTTGACAAGTGGCTGACAGCCAACGGCGGCACACCAAAAGCAGTTGCCGCGGCAGCTAAGTAAGAATCGAAACACGTGCCGGAATGACCGGCGCGTCCTGGAGTTGAAGGTATGACTACTGCAGTAGCAGACGCAGCGCATCATGTAGAACACGGACCGGCCAAGGGCTTCAGCCGCTGGTTGTTCACGACCAATCACAAAGACATCGGCACGATGTACCTTATTTTCAGCCTGACGATGTTTTTTGTCGGCGGCACGATGGCTTTGATCGTTCGCTCCGAGCTGGCCCAGCCCGGATTGCAGTTCGTACACCCCGAATTCTTCAACCAGATGACGACCATGCACGCACTGGTCATGATCTTCGGCGCGATCATGCCCGCGTTCGTCGGTCTCGCCAACTGGATGGTGCCGCTGCAAATCGGTGCGCCCGACATGGCATTGCCGCGCATGAACAACTGGTCATTCTGGATTCTGCCGGTAGCATTTTGCATGCTGCTTTCGACCTTATTCATGCCAGGCGGTGCGCCGGCGGGTGGCTGGACAATGTACCCGCCGCTGGTGTTGCAAACCGGCGATTCATTTCCGTTCCTGATTTTCTCGATTCACCTCATGGGTTTGTCGTCGATCATGGGCGCTATCAACATTATCGTGACCATCGTCAACATGCGCACGCCACAGATGGTGCTGATTCGTATGCCGCTGTTCGCCTGGGCCTGGCTGATCACGGCCTACCTGCTGCTCGCCGTGATGCCGGTACTCGCAGGTGCGGTCACAATGTTGTTGACCGATCAGTTTTTCGGTACCAGCTTTTTCCTCGCAGCCGGCGGCGGCGACCCGGTCATGTACCAGCATATCTTCTGGTTCTTTGGCCATCCCGAGGTTTACATCATGATCCTGCCTGCGTTCGGGATTGTGTCCGAGATCATCCCGACGTTCTCAAGAAAGCCCCTGTTCGGTCATGACTCAATGGTCTATGCGCTGGCGGCAATTGCGTTCCTGTCTTTTATCGTCTGGGCGCATCACATGTTTACGGTTGGAATGCCGCTGTCAGGGCAGATGTTCTTCATGTTTGCGACCATGATGATTTCCGTTCCCACGGGCGTGAAGATTTTCAACTGGGCCAGTACGATGTGGCGTGGCGCCATGACCTTTGAAACGCCCATGCTGTTTGCGCTGGCGTTTGTGTTCCTGTTTACGATCGGCGGATTTTCAGGTCTTATGCTCGCGCTGGTGCCGGCCGATATTCAGTACCATGACAGCTATTTCGTGGTTGCACATTTCCATTACGTGCTGGTGCCGGGCTCTTTGTTTGCACTGATGGGCGCCGCGTACTACTGGCTGCCCAAATGGACCGGCCATATGTACAACGAAACAGCCGGGAAAGTGCACTTCTGGCTGTCTGCCATCTTTGTCAACGTGTTGTTCTTCCCGATGCACTTCCTGGGGCTCGCCGGCATGCCGCGGCGCATCCCCGACTATTCGACTCAGTTCGCCGATTTCAACATGGTCGCGACCATCGGTGCCTTCGGGTTTGGCCTGTCGCAACTGATTTTTGTGTACGTTCTTCTGACCTGCAAGAAGGGTCCGCCCGCAACGGCGGAAGTCTGGGATCACCCGAAGGGTCTTGAGTGGACGGTACCGTCACCTGCGCCTTATCACACATTTGCCGAGCCGCCGAAGGTTGATCGCACCGTCGCATTCCCGAAAGACTATGACTGAGCGAGACCCGGAAACCCGAAAGCGCATTCGCCGGACAACCTTGATTCTTTCGGCGATTGCCCTTGCGTTTTATCTCGGCTTTATTCTGACGGGAATTCTGAAGTCCTGATGCAATGAACGACAAAATTACAAGTGAGGCAAAAAACCGTTCCCTGGTGGTCCAGCTGCTGGGCTGGGTCGTCGCGATGTTTTCGTTCGGCTTTTTTGTTCTGCCACCGCTCTACAATGTATTTTGTGAGATTACCGGCTTCGGTGGGCGCACCAATACGGCGGCGGCGACCGTTGTTGAGACGCCGGATGTAAATCGTACCGTGCGGGTGGAGTTCGTGACGTCTGTAAATGAATACGCGCCATGGGAATTCACGGCCGACACCAGTAGCATGGACGTGCACCCCGGCCAGATGTATTACGCAACCTTCACCGCAAAGAACCTCACCGAGGTGAGCAAGGTTGCGCAGGCCGTGCCGAGTATTTCCCCGATCGTGGCGTCCGGGCATTTCAAGAAAATCGAGTGCTTTTGCTTTACGTCCCAGGACTTTTCCGCACATGAACAAAAGGAAATGCCGGTGCAGTTCATTCTCGATACCGAGTTGCCCGATTACATTGATACCGTCACATTGCAGTACACGTTTTTTGATACGCAGCGGGTAGCTGCTGCGAACTAACGATAGGTAAGGTCGCCAGGCGGCGGTTTGCGATACAGAGAGAATAGAAATGTCTTCACAAGTACACGATCGCTATTATGTTCCACACGACAGCCATTGGCCGATCGTGGGCGCCATCGGGTTATTGATCACGATGGTTGGCGTATCTACGTGGTTCAATGGCGCGGATGTCGGCTTTTACGTGATGATCCTCGGCATACTGACCCTTATCGGCATGGTGATTGGCTGGTTCGGTACCGTGATCGGCGAGAACCAGAGCGGTGTTTACAACCGGCAGGTCGATTCCTCGTTTCGCATGGGAATGTTCTGGTTCATTTTTTCGGAAGTCATGTTCTTCGCGGCGTTCTTCAGTGCGCTGTTTTACGCCCGCAATATGTCCGTCCCCTGGCTGGGTGGCAGCAGCAACAATTTTTTCACCAACCTGTTGCTCTGGAACGGCTATGAAAGCACCTGGCCCACGAACGGTCCAGGCGACGTGGGCGGCGACTTCGAAGTCATGCAGCCGTTCGGCCTGCCGCTGATCAACACCGCACTCCTGATGACGAGTTCGGTCACGGTAACCATAGCGCACCACGCACTTATCGCGAATCATCGCGGCGTGCTGAAATTCTTTCTCGCGCTGACATTCCTTCTCGGCTTCGCGTTCGTGTTTCTGCAGGCCGTGGAATACGTCGAAGCCTACGAGCATATGAACCTGAAGCTCTCGACCGGAATTTATGGCTCAACATTCTTCATGTTGACCGGCTTTCACGGCGTACACGTAACCCTGGGTGCGATCATACTCACGGTCATCTGGTTTCGCGTCATGAGTGGTCACTTTACGCCCGACAGGCATTTTGGCTTCGAAGCTGCAGCCTGGTACTGGCACTTTGTGGACGTCGTCTGGATAGGCCTGTACGTATTCGTCTACTGGATGTAGCCCATAGTGCGATGACTATTTAAGCCAGCCGAAATAGAACGCCGCGAGCAGGAACAACAACAGCACGATCGACAGAGCGACTCGAATTTTGAGCGAGGTCAATAAGCGAGTCGAATTCTGATCGTCCTTCGCGAGAAAAAACAATCCGGAGCCGAGGCTGAATACAATAGCGGCAAGAAGGATGAAAACGATGACTTTCATTGCGGACTCTAAGCGACAGGGTCTTGGTGCCGGTGGTGATCGAGGATTATAACGTGAGCACCGGTGCGAAGAAGTCTTTACCCGAATGGCTGCCGTTTGTCGTTGGTGCCGTGCTGGTGGTGCAGTTTGCGGGGCTCTCGATCTGGCAGATCAGGCGCGGCTTCGAGAAAATTGAGCAGCGCGATGCTTTTGCGGAGGCTGGCGCTTTCATACATTTTGCGAGCGGCGATCAGGTACGTGCCTTCGAGCCGATCGAGGTCGCAGGGCGGTTTCTTCCCGAGCGCCAGTTTTTGCTCGAGAACATCATCATCAATAGTCACTATGGCTACTACATTCTGACGCCGCTCGAGCTGGCCCCGGACCAGCCATTGCTGGTCGTCAATCGTGGCTGGATCGAAAAGACGGGCCCGATTGCCGACTTATCGTCGCTCGCGGAACGTATTTTCCTTGCAGATTCGAAAGTCACGGTGCGTGGCCGCGTTGGCTCGTTGCCGCGCGCCGGAATGCGCATGGGTGAGGCAATCCCGGCCCGGAACGAGTGGCCGCAGCTGGCTGTGTATCCGACGCTCGTCGAACTCGAGCAATCTCTCGGGCGCGAGGTAGAGGACTTCGTCCTCCTCATGGATCCGGCTGAGGATGCAGGATTCCTGCGGCAATGGGCGCCCGAGACCCTGAGTGCGGGCAAGCATTTCGGCTACGCATTGCAGTGGTTCGCCATGGGTGCGGTGCTTGCCGGCATTCTGATCTGGAATTACCGCCGGCGGGGTGCTCCACGTGACTGAAGCACCCGTCGGCGCTGGCCGCAAGCAGCTGTTATTCATCGCCCTGGTATTTTTCGGGCCTTTGCTGTTTGCCGGCTGGCTTTATTACAGTGGTGCCCTGTTGCAACCTGGGAACCGGACCAATCATGGCGCGTTGCTGCAGCCGCTAGTAAACCTCGATGAAGTCATGCCGGAATCGCCGTTGCGCCCGTTGCACGAGGATCAGTGGCTGCTTGTCCTGAGCGAGAGCGGTCCCTGCGCTGATGACTGCCGGCAGGCACTGTACAATATGCGCCAGATGCGTCTTATGCTGGGCAAGGAAATGGATCGTCTCGGCCGGATCCTGTTGCACGGCGAAACTGCGCCGGATACAGTGTTTCCGGGCGCTGAATACCCGGGACTGATCCTGGTTGAAGACGGGGCACTGGCCGAACTTCTGCAAGAGAGTACGCCCGCGGGGCAGGAGAGCGGTGGTTACTATCTTGTAGATCCGCTCGGTAACCTGGTGATGTATTTTGCGCCGGACTTAGCGCCCGATCATATCGTCAGCGACATCAAGCAGCTGCTTAAACTGTCTCACATAGGCTAATCTCGACTCCGGTACACACAGCGACATGAGCACCAACATACAAACCATCAGTGACTGGCGTGACTATTACGAGCTCACCAAACCTCGTGTCGTGGTGCTGATCGTATTTACTGCGGTCGTCGGTATGTTTTTGTCGGTACCTGGCTGGCCGAATGTTCGGGCGATGGTGTTCGGTACTATTGGTATCAGCCTCGCGGCGATGGGTGCTGCTGTTTTCAATCATATTCTCGATGCCCGTATCGACATCCATATGTTGCGTACGCGCGGCCGGCCCTTACCGCAGGGACGACTTTCGGAACAGAAAGCGCTGATATTCGCAGGCACCTTGAGCGTACTGTCGATGGTGATCCTGTGGACGCTGGTCAATCCATTGACTGCGGCGCTGACCTTGTTTTCCCTGATCGGCTACGCGTGTATTTACACGATGTTCCTGAAACGGGCAACGCCGCAGAACATCGTAATCGGTGGCGCTGCGGGCGCGGCACCTCCTGTGTTGGGCTGGGTGGCGATTACCAACGAGCTGCATTCAAGCGCGCTGCTGCTGTTCCTGATCATATTCATCTGGACGCCGCCACATTTCTGGGCACTGGCCATTGCGCGCAAGGAAGAGTACGCGAAGGTTGGCATTCCGATGCTGCCGGTTACCCATGGCGAGAACTTCACGCGGCTCAACATCCTGCTATATACGATTTTGCTCACGGTCATCACCATTATTCCCTACCTCACTGGCATGAGCGGGCTGATCTATCTGGTGGCCGCCATTGTGCTGGATGGCTTTTTTCTCTACTACACCGTCCAGATGATGCGCTTTCCGGATAACCTCGACTGGGCCATGCGCACATTCCGGTTCTCGATCAGTTACCTGGGACTGCTGTTCGGCGCGTTGTTGGTGGACCACTACTTGCTGATCCAGATTTCAATCCAGTAGGAGCGGCTTCCAGCCGCGACCCGTGCTCGATCGCGGCTGGAAGCCGCTC
>DDIS01000032.1:0-3277 GCA_002338615.1 Proteobacteria bacterium UBA1844
GCAAGATGCCGCTCCTACGCGCCCGGTATTAAACAACCGCACCGAGCTTGAAGATAGGCAGGTACATGGCTACGACGAGGCCACCGACAAGCACGCCCAGAATTGCCATGATCATCGGCTCCAGCAGCGAACTCAGGTTGTCGACCGCGTTGTCGACATCTTCCTCGTAAAAGTCCGCCACCTTGCCGGACATTTCGTCGAGCGAGCCGGATTCCTCACCGACCGCGATCATCTGGACCACCATGTTCGGGAACAGGTCGGTATTCTCCATCGACTGCTGCAGGCGCTGTCCGGTCGCGACTTCGTCGCGCATCTTCAGCACGCCTTCTTCGTAAACGATATTGCCGCAAGCCCCGGATACGGATTCGAGGGCTTCAACCAGCGGCACGCCGGCCGCGAACATTGTCGAGAGTGTGCGCGAGTAACGCGCAATTGCCGCTTTTTGCATGATCGGGCCGATGACTGGCGTCTTCAAGATCATGCGATCGAGAAAATGGCGCATTGGCCGCGAGCGTTTCTTGAAATACAGGAAAGCGAATACTGCGCCACCCATCATGATCGCGAGGTACCAGCCTTTTTGACGCACGAACAATGACAAGTCGATGACCATGCGAGTAAAGCTCGGCAGGTCTGCGCCGAAGCCCTGGAACAGATCTTCAAACGCGGGAATAACGAAGATCAGGAGAATCGTCGTAACGATGAAAGCAACGACCAGTACCGCAGCCGGGTAGGTCAGCGCCTTCTTGATTTTCTTCTTGATTGCCTCGGTTTTTTCCTTGTAGGTGGCAATCTTGTCCAGCAGAGTTTCGAGCGCGCCGGCCTGTTCACCCGATTCAACCAGGTTCACAAACAGGTCGTCGAAATATAGCGGGTGTTTGGCCAATGCCTGGGCCAGCGAACTGCCGCCCTCGACATCCGTCTTGATTGCCATGATCAGCTTCTGCATGCCGGCATTTTCGTGGCCCGTGCCGACAATTTCGAAGGCTTGCACCAGAGGAATACCGGCTGCCAGCATCGTAGCGAGCTGGCGGCTGAAAAGGGCAATATCCCCTGGTGTTATCTTCGTCTTGGCCGAGAACAAGCCTTTGCGTTGCTTGCGGATACGCGTCGGGACTACACCCTGGCGGCGCAGATCCGCGCGCACGGCCGCTTCATCGCCTGCCAGCGACTTGCCTTTAACCTTCTTGCCTTTCCGGTCAGTGCCTTCCCAATTGAAGGGGACCTTCATCATTACTGTTTCAGCCATCGTCTTTGCCCATTAAGCCGAGGTTAATTAAACGAAACAAACCATCGTAAGGAATTTGCCCGTAACTCACTCAATTGTAACCCGATTTATCTCCTCAAGGCTGGTAACCCCTTCCTTGACTTTATTCAAACCGGCCTGTCTTAAATCGATTACGCCTTCTTTTTTCGCCTGCTCCGCAATCTGCATCGCATTGCCGCCTTCCATGATGATGCGGCCCATGATCTCGGAAACCTCCATCACCTGGAAAATACCTACCCGGCCCTTGTAGCCCTCGTTGCATTGCTTGCAGCCGACAGGACCAAAAATTGTGACGCCGGCATCCAGTTCCTGCGAAGAAAAGCCTTCCTTCTTCAGCGCTTCATGCGGGATGTCCTTCACTTCCTTGCAGTTGTCGCAAAGCTTTCTGCCGAGACGCTGCGCGATGATCAAGCTCACCGAGGTCGCAATGGCATAGGGCATGACGCCCATGTCGACCAGCCTGGTCAGGGTTTTTGGTGCGTCATTCGTATGCAACGTTGAAAGCACGAGGTGACCCGTTTGTGCCGCCTTGATCGCGATCTCTGCCGTCTCGAGATCCCGAATCTCGCCGACCATGATCACGTCCGGATCCTGGCGCAGGAAGGCTTTTAACGCCGAGGCGAAGGTCAGGCCAACTTTCGGATTGACATTGACCTGGTTGATGCCCGGCAGATTAATTTCAGCCGGGTCTTCAGCCGTCGATATATTGCGATCGACGGTATTGAGGATGTTGAGACCTGTGTACAGCGAAACGGTCTTGCCGGAACCTGTGGGTCCCGTGACCAGGATCATGCCATAGGGCTTGTTCAGGTGCTTGAGATAGAGCTCGCGTTGCAGGGCTTCGTAGCCCAGGGCATCAATACCGAGTTTGGCACTGGATGGATCCAGGATTCGCAAAACGATTTTTTCACCGAACAAAGTCGGGCAGGTATTTACGCGAAAATCGATGGCACGCGTTTTCGACAGGCGCATCTTGATGCGGCCGTCCTGCGGCACACGGCGCTCGGCGATGTCCATGCGCGACATCACCTTGAGCCGGGCACAAAGCTTGTGCGCCAACGCGACCGGCGGCTGTGCCACTTCGGATAAAACGCCGTCGAGACGGGTACGGATCCGGAAATATTTTTCGTAAGGTTCGAAATGGACGTCCGATGCACCCTTCTTGATTGCATCGAGCAGGATCTTGTTTACAAATCGTACGACCGGCGCGTCCTCGATATCGTCACGCTGGACATTGTCTTCCGGCTTTTCCTCGCCCATTTCGACGAGGTCATCAATATCACCCCAGTCATCGTCGCCAAGGTCGGACATCGTTGTGTCAACGGCTTCGAGTGCCTTGGTGATGCGCTCCTCGAGCTTGTCCTGCTCAACAACCACGGGGTCGACCCGCATGCTGGTCTGGAATTTGATGTCGTCGATGGCCGCAAGATTGGTCGGGTCGGAAATGGCGAGGAACAGCCGCTGACCCCGCTTGACCAGCGGCAGGACCCGATGCTTGGCGATGAGTTTCTGATCGACCGATCGGACGCAGTCGAGGTCGACTTCCATGGCGTCGAGGTCCAGCAGCGGGACACCGAATTCATGAGAGGCGGCGACTGCAATAGCACGCGCGTTGGCGAGATTCTCGCTGACGAGATAGGCGACCAGTGGAACTCTTGCGCTGCGCGCAGCCAGGGTGGCCTCGGCCAGCTTCGGCTCGGCGATGATGCCATCCTGGACAAGGCGCCGCGGCAGGCCCGCCAGGTTCGATTGTGATGCCGTCGCTGCCATTATCCGCGCGCTAGTCCAGTGAAAGTTCGAGCGTCACAGTCTCACTGATCCAGTTGGCTGATTCAACTGCATTTTGTGCGGCTCATCACAAATGTGGAATTTCCATAACGCAATTACCGTGGAAGCACCGGTTTGGCGTGTTTTCGTCATTTTATAGTCGGCAAACGGTAGGTAAATATCGAAGATCGACGGTGGGAGCGAGATGGTTTGCGCCTCCCGTCAACAAGGCGCCACCGGCTGGGG
>DDIS01000032.1:3401-4343 GCA_002338615.1 Proteobacteria bacterium UBA1844
CCGCCACAACGCCATATGATCGTGTTGCCTGCGGTTTCATAGGGGGTAACGGACAGCGTTTTGCCCACGATATCGGCGTTTGCTTTTGGCCCGCCGAACGTAATGTCCAGACGGCCATTGGTAATTTCGACCTGGCTGACGTAGTTGCCCCTGGTATCCGTGGCGAGCGGCGACAGCCCCGCGTCTGCCCGGTTGGCGGGCGCGATCCCATCGTTGGTGTAGGCATCGGCTATCGGGACTTTAGCGCCTGCCGCCATGTTCAGGCCTTCGGCGATTTGTGCGCGTACCGTAAAGGTTTGATACGCAGAGATTGCGAGTGAGGCGAGGATGCCGATTATGGCAACGACGATCATCAATTCAATCAAGGTAAACCCCTGTTCCTCCTTGACTCGCATTCTGTTCTCCTTGGCGCGAACGGGTCGCTTCCAGATCTGGTTCTCCTAGGTGGCAACCGGTCGATGGCGACCTAGCGATGGCATTACATGGCTTATTCGATTACTACCGCGATTACAAAAAAGCCCCGGACAAGCCGGGGCCCTCTGTATAGTTCAAACGAAGCGTTTGATTACGGACGGCATGCGGCCGGCAGCCACTTGTCGACCAACAAATTGCCTGCGGCACAGGTCCAGCTAATGGAACCGAGGTTATCAGACGCAGTCATCGTAAGCGTGGCGTTCTGAATGTTGTTGTTCGCATCTTTACCGTACGTTACCGTGATTATGCCATCGGCATTACCGACCGCGACGCTCGTGACGTATTTGCCAGTGATGTTGGCAGCACCTTCCAGTCCGGCATTGGTATTGCCTGTCGGGTAGGTACCCTGGTCCTGGTAGAATTCAGCGACTGCGGCCTTGGCAGCAGATGACAGGCTCAAGCCTTCAGAAACCTGCGCGCGAATCGTGTAGTCCTGGTAAGCCGGGATAGCGATGGCCGCCAGGATAC
>DDIS01000055.1:0-36677 GCA_002338615.1 Proteobacteria bacterium UBA1844
CGTTTTGCCTTCTCGCCATAGCTACGGCTATGACTCGTCGGCAAGCCTTGCAGGCCGAAAAAACGGGCTCGAACTACATTCAACGAATTAACCGCACGGGACACTAGCTACGCTGGCGATCTTATTTGCTGGTCGCTATCGGGTTTGCGCGATTTCCCGAAACCGCGCGATGCGAGTGGTTGTGTCACTTGCGCCACGATAAGGTCGGATGTGGCAAGGAAAAAGCCGAACAACACGAATAAGTAGTTCTGATAGTCAAGCAGGGATTCACGCAGGAACTCGATGCGCAGCTGCGACACAAAGAAGACGACCAGCACGAGCAGGCCCACCCGTGGCAGGGTCGCAAGCTCGCGGTCGTCGACAGGGGCGCGGCGCACTTTGAACAACCTCATCGCGAGCGTCGAGAAGAAAACTACCCAGGCGAAGACCCCAACGATTCCGGTTGTATAAAGTATATGCAGTAGCAGGTTATGCGGAAAACGCACATACTCGATGGACCCAACTTGTTCGAAGCGAGTACTAATCGCGAGTTTGGGTCCGTGTCCGAGAATTGGCTTCTTTACAATCTCTGCCCAGGCAAGCGGCCAGACTAACGAGCGCGTATCGGGTACTCCTTCCTCGATTTCGGTCCCCTCCAGGCGTTCGAATAACATTCCATACTCCGTGAAGCTAACCAATACTATGGCCATAGCCGTGAAGAGCGTGGCACCCGCCGTCAAAAGTTTGACAACCCGGGCCATGCCCAGTTCGCGCCGGTACGCCAACAGGAACAGGAGAGTGGCAAGCACCAATGTGACGAATCCACCCCGGTTGCCAGTCGCGATTAGAAACAGGAAATTGAGCGTAATTAGCGCAATTGCCGCCCAGCGGAACTTGCTCTTCTGTCGGTAATACAATAGGCAGGCAATAAATAAACATTGGAATGTAAGATATTCAGCCGTTGCGGCTGTTGCGTTAAATGGTCCTACCAACCTGCCGTCTTTACGTGGCGGTATTAACGAAAATTCATTAATGCCGAAAAAAGTAACCCGGTTTGAGCCTGCGAAAAATTGTATTGCACAATAGCCAACCACCAGCAAATTCACGAAGAGCAAGCATTTGACGATGAGACGCCAGTCTCCGGTACGTAAGATGTAGTTGTAGACCATGTAGAAGAGCAGGATATTGCTGAAGAAACCGATCATATAGATGACGTGATAGATTCGTGCAGCCGGGTAAGATTGGGTGAAAGCCAACAGGTATACGAACAGGACCAATAAGATCGGCCCCAAGAATGGCAAACGCGACAAGCGTCCCTGCAACAGGTACGTGCCCGCCGCGACATAGATCAGGATCTCATTCAACGAACCGTAGCGCGTGTAAATCACCTGAAACGGAATCAGAATAATCAGGAATGCCAGGCTGCGCTTCTCCGGTAGCCGGAACAACACCAGGAAAAATGCGATGCCGCCAATTGCTGCGACGATCATCTGCGCATATTGAGCGACGCTGATATTCACTGCTTACAGCGCTCGCGGTCTGTTATCGCGTCTGACCATCGAAACAGCAGCAGGTCGGACTTGGTGGGTATGCTTACCGACTCGAACCGAGCCTCAATAAAGTCAGCGACCTCGTCACCGACCCTGGTTGGGTTTCGCCAGGCAGGCTTGTGAATAATAACGGCGCCGCTACTATTACACGCAACAATCTGGCGCAGGCTTGCAACATCATCGAATACGAGGCGCCCGGTTCGAGGATCCATTTTCGAATGAGTGCCCGGCGGCGCTATGTCGGCCAGGGTGGTTGCGTTCAATGTGTAGTCGACATCACCGAGGTAGTAAATAGCCTGCAGAGGCTGACTGGCAACCGTCACATCTACGCCGGCGACCGCATTGCGCAGAAATGCAGCGGATTCCTGCCAATGTGTACGGTAGCGATCCCAGTATTCAGGAGGATTTGACGGCTTGCCAAGCGTCATCCTGGCAAAGGTTTCGAAAGCGGGTATGGTCAGCACCGCGAATCCCGCTATTGCAGCGATAGTGGTTGCACTGATGTACGGCCTCAGCCTGTTCCAAGCTTTATCGCTGGCCAGAATACCGGTTTCCGCCATGCACTTGTCCAGGATGGTCTTGAGCGCTCGCGCAAGCGCGCTGGCTGCAATTCCCCAAATAATAAAAAACCAGGGCAGCGCATAAAACATGAATCGTTCGGAGCGCATACCGCCGAATGATTGAATGACGAAAGCAGTTATAAATATACAGGTACAAAAAAAGGCAGGTGCGGGTCGGGAAAGCAGTGCGACGACTATGGCAAGCGGAGCAAGACTCCAGAGCACGCCGAGCTCGTCACGATACAGGATGTAGTAATAAAGTGCGTTATCGTTGCTGTTCCAAAGTGCGGATTCGCGATAGGTTGCCAGCAGCGAGAGAATTGAATCCCGGAACATGAAAGCCAGCACGGCAAAGGCCGATGTCAGTGCGAATACAGCGATGATTCTCGGCACCGTGCCGGGTACAAGACCAAGTATTTGTTGCCGTTTGACTACGGCGGCCCACAAGCCGATACCGGCCATCCCTACCAGAGTTGTGACCTGCAGGTGAATTCCGAACAGGGCGAGACCGATGATCCCGGCTCCAAGCAGCCATCTATAAACGTACGTTGAGCTGTAGACGAAAGACCAGCTGCACCATGCGAGCAAAAAGAATACCAGCGCGTGCAGGCTGTAAAAGCGTATGTACTGTGACAAAAAGATTGCCGCGGGTTCGATGGCCAGGATAGCGCCTGCAATGATCGCAGCCCCCCGACCCGCATATAGCCAGGTCCAGGTGAACAATGCAGCAACCAGGCTCGCACCCAGTGTGATGCAAAAAATTCGAATCGCATCTACGCTGCCGCCACTAATGCGATCGACCAGTCCGACCATCGTCGTAAATGCACGGGCTCGCGTGTATTCACCGTCCGCAATGCCGTAGGTGCCATCTTCGACCCATGAGCCTGCCGCCAGCAGGTGATACAGCTCGTCGGTGATGGGTTCATTGCTAAAATGAGCCACACGGATTGCGAAGGCGAAAGCAAAACACAGCACAACGCCCAGGAGCAGACATCGGGTGTTGTTGTCGGTTGTTGAATCGAGTGTTCTCATAAAAGAAAGGTCCGCCAGTGGCCAGCGTGTTGTTGTTGTGAAGCCATAATATGGCCTTGCGGCAGAGCTTACCGAACTGTCCCGGCCAACACCATCGGATAGACGGCTGATCGGGAAGCCGCTATTCTCGCACGACTTGCGGTAGCTGGCCGTGCGGGGTTTCATCTGTTGAACAAACCATTTATCTATATCGGCGCTTTACGCAGGACCGGGTCGACGATGTTGTGCGAGGCGCTAACACAGCTGCCGCATTCGCTGGTTTTCAACGAGCCGAATCTCTCCTCGCGTAACTTTATCGTACGCGCCAACGAGGCCGCGTTGCTGGAGTCGACTGGCATTGACCTGCAGCGCTTCGTGAAACGCTGGTCCCGAGGCAGGCGCCAGTTATTGTTATATGGTTTCCGCAAGCGACTGGTACCGCGAATAAGCCGGCACATAGCCCAGGTCGGGGTCAAGGAGATATTCCACTCGAACTGGCGGCGCTTAGTCGAGGGATTTCCCGATACGCGAATAGTACTTTCCGCACGGGATCCGCGTGACATCTACTTGTCACTGCGCGGCCGATATATGACGGGTGCGGCAATTTGGCACGGAGATTTCACGCCGCGCAATGTTGCACAGTCCCTGAATTCGGAGTTTGTTTATCAACAGGAAATGGCGCGCCGGCACAATGCGTTGAAAGTTCGCTACGAAGATCTGTGTCTTCGCCCTGCGTCAATTCAGCAAGTTCTCAAATTTGTTGAAAGCGACATCACGGCGATCAGCGAGCTTGGTGACTTTTTACGTGCCGATGCGCAACGCGTCGCAGAAGGGCAGTTGCACGGAGGCCAAATTACGGACAAACGTGTCGCTCGATGGCGACATGAATCCGATAAGTTGGCCAATGAAGCGCAGCAAGTCTTTGATTCAATGAAAGACTACTGTGAATTCTGGAATTATTCACAGGAAGGGCCGCTTGAGTTAGGTGAATCGCTCAGTCAGAATCTCCTGGCAACGTGAATTGATTTATCGTATGCAGCTGTGACGTGCGTCACAGGTTTTTTCCTGTTTCGCCCGTACGGTTATTCCCTCGCGAATCACTATATTCCATGTCTGCCGGTGGCTTTATCCTTCGTTTTACTTCAAATACGGTTTACTTAATGCGCATTCAACGATTACTGCTTCCACTTATATTTTCGCTGGTCCTTCTACTGCCTTGTTCCGTACTTTTTTCATTGGATGCAAATGCGCAACAGGATTCTTCCGCAACCTGGGGTATACACAAGATATGGGGCAGCAATGAACTTGATGAATTGCCGTTTGTTCGGGGTGGCTACGTTGCCATCGAATGGGCAGACCTAAACCCATCACCAGGAGTTTTCAACTTCTCGGTACTGGACAGTGAACTTGCCCGATACGATGCACTGGGCAAAAAGGCGCAAGTAATTGTTCGCGGCAGCTACAAGCCGGACTTTCTTTTTAAAGAAGTTCCCTATAATCCAAAGAAGCTGACACTGCAGGTCGACAATGAGCAAGGGACCTTGCAATACTGGCATCCGACTTACAAAACTCGCCATCAGCAGTTGCTGGAAGCACTGGCAGACCACCTTAAGAACTCACCATACAAGTCGGTGATTTATTCGATTAGACAGTCATTAAACGCGGTCGGAACAGAGCATTCCGGAATTGAAGAGAGCGAGCGTGCCCAGAGCAAATGGGTGGTACCGCCCGGTGTCGAGTTTGTGCCCTATACAGATGCGCGCAACGATGCGTACAGCTTTTGGGTATCAGAAACCTATTACGATCTGTTCGCCAACGATTTTCTGGTGCTAATTCGTTCGAACGTTGCGGCGAGCACCAGTAAACTTCTACCCGACACGGTGATTGCCGGATTGAAAAGCGGAAAGGTCGGGCTAATGCACACAACGAGTATGGCGGAGCCGACCAGCCGGTCGACGTACGGACAATACGAAGAGCACATCAAGTACGGAAAAAACGGTGCTACGCCAGTTTATGCGGAGCCAGTATCAAGTTCCACTAAAGGCTCCCACGGCGACCAATCTCCGCCGCAGTGGAACTACTGGCGTATCCTCAGTGATCTCTTTGCCGGTGTCACGTATATCTCGGTATACGGATCGGATCTGGACGACTATCGGGACATCGAGTACGCGGCCGCGTTCAATTTTGCCGACCGCTACGCCGGGTATCAAACGGGCAAGAATCCGGCTGCATCTCCTGGTGCCTGGGTCGCGTTGCGTGCAGGCGGTGAGTACCTTACTGGCGATTACACATTCCTGATGAACCGCATAGCTGGTGACAAGAACGAGGCATTGAAATCGGTCGGTCCGGAGTGGCAACGTTTTGGTGCCTGGGCACGGCGTGTGCCAGCTGGTGGACGCATGCGCTTTCGCCTGGACACGCGGTTCGCGAATGCGATTGCGGGGCAGGGCGTGACGTTGCGAGTGACCTATTTCGATTCACGCAATCCGCGCTTTAGCGTGCGCACGGAAAGCGGTGCAAGCCAAAACCTCCGGGGCAGCGCAACCGGCACATGGAAAACGATAGACATGCCACTTGGCTCGAGTAGCGCTTGGGGTCAAGGCGATGCCGATATAACGATTTCGGCTACTACAGATGTCACGTTTCACATGGTTGAGGTGGTTCGCACCAGTGTACTGATAGCGGCCGGCGAGGCGAGCCCCGAACCGCCAGCTAATCTAAAATAGGTGCCAGGATAGACAACAAGGAGTTTGCTGACGCTGCGATTCTTCACTACGATGCGCTCTTCTGATCGAGTCGAAGAATGAAAAAAATCGTTTACATAACTGCAACGCTGCCGGCGCTCACCGTAACCTTCATATACAACGAAATTTTCCGACTGCGCGAAGATGGCGCTTCGGTTGAAACAGTTTCGATGAACACGCCGGACGACGGCCAGATATCCTTGGCGGCCAGAGGCTTACGCGAGTCTACCTTGTATCTCGACAAGGTTCCGGCATGGCGCAAGTGGTTCAGCGCGCTATTCCATGGCTTGCGACATCCGCTACGGATGGCGCATTGCAAGTGGCTTTGGCTTACAGCGTCGCCGATGCAAGGGCCGCGGGATTATCTGCGGCTGATGTACCACCTCGTTGAAGCGGCATACCTTGCGCGCAGGATGCGACATAAACCGCCAGAACATATACACAGTCACTTTATTAACGGCCCGACGTCGATTGCGATGTTTCTCGGATTGCTGCTGGATGTGCCCTATTCGTTCACAATGCACGCGTCGATGATCTGGCGCGACCCTATCGCGTTCAGGCACAAGCTCAGGACCTCGGCATTTTGTGTGTCCATATCCGAATACAACCGGCGATACGTTCTTGAAACCTACGGGCAAAGGTTTGCAGACAAGATTCACGTAGTGCATTGCGGCATAGATCCGAGGGCCGTGACTGGTTTGCCGTCACGCAAGGCGGGTGGCGAAAAATTCAGAATCCTGGCCGTAGGGCAGTTGAATCGCAGGAAAGGGTTTCATGTGCTGATTCCCGCTCTGGCGACACTCAAACGATCGGGCCAAAAATTTGTGTGTACGATTATTGGCGAGGGTGCCGAGCGCCCGATTCTCGAGAAGCTGATCAACGAACACGATCTTGGTGAGCAGGTTACACTTGCAGGCGCAGTCCTGCACGAACAGGTTCAGGCTCACCTGGAGGCGGCCGATGCATTCGTCCTGCCTTGCGTCATTTCTGAAGATGGCTGGCGCGATGGCATACCTGTAGCTCTGATGGAGGCGATGCACCGGGAATTACCGGTGATATCGACGGAAATTCTGGGTTTACCGGAACTGATTGAAAATGGAGTCAGCGGCCTGCTGGTGCCTGCTGGCGAGGTTGAAGCGCTTGCAAAGGCTATCGTGACACTGGCCAGCGATCCGGAGTATTGCCATCGCCTGGGACAAAATGGCAGGGCTAAGGTGCTGGAAGAGTTCAACAATGACAAATCGGCAGCTAGACTGCATGCGCTGATCGAAGCGGTGTGAGCAGAGCATGAGTGCCAATACTGCCTCTGTCGTGATTTGCACATTGAATCGGCCCGATGATATTCAACGCTGTGTGAGTTCGCTGGCGCGGCAGAACAGGACGCCGCTTCAGATAATCATAGTCGACGCCGGTGATCTCGGTTCAATTGAGGTGAAATTGCACTCGGCATGCGATGCTGCGAATATTGAATTTCTGTACCTTAAAGATGCGCCGAGTACGACACGGCAACGTAATAAAGGCAGCGAAGCTGTAAAAGGCGACGTGGTATTTTTTCTGGACGATGATGTTGAACTGGATCCTGGCTATATCGAAACAATTCTTGGTATATACGATGGGGATCGCCGGAATATAATTGGTGGTGTGACCGGTGTGCAGGAAGACCAGGTACCCAGTACGTCCGGGTTCTGGCGACTGTTTTGCCGAGTGTTCTTTCTTGCAGATACAAGGGTAGATGTCAGTCCGAGAATGAAGCCGTCGAATTTCCCCGTGCACACCACGGGCCTCACGCAGATTCGAAAATGTGAATTGATGCCGTCTACCGCAGTGAGCTATCGCATCAATGTATTCAGAAAGTATTTCTTCGATCGCGACCTGACCGGGTACGTTATGGCCGAGGACCTGGATCTCGCCTATCGAGTATCGCGGGACTATCAGCTCATGGTCGTGCCTGGGGCTACCTATAGACACAGCAAATCGCCGGTATCGCGCAATTCGGTTCGCGAATCAGAGATGCGGCGCGTGTTATTTACGCAATATTTCTTCAGAAAGAATCTGGGCGGATCCGCCCGCAACTGGTTTGCGCGATATTGGGCACTTTGCGGCATGCTTATTCGGTATTCTTACCTGGCGATCCGATCCGGCAACGCAGATAGAGTAAAAGGGCTGGTCGATGGCATGCGGGCGGCGGCGCGAAATGGAATCCTTTGGCCAGGACGATTTGTCCCTGGGCCGCTTGTGCATTGATCGGAACGTCTTCCAGTAAAAGATCGCCTAGAGATGAATAAATGAAAATCAGTGTTTTTGGATTGGGGTACGTCGGCGCAGTTTCGGTGGGTTGTCTGTCCGACGATGGCCATACTGTCATTGGCGTCGATCCCAACAATACGAAGGTCGATATGCTCAACCGCGGTCAGTCACCGATTGTTGAAGATGCCATAGGGTCGCTGCTGAAGGCTGGTCGTCAAGAAGGGCGAATCAGTGCTACCGACAATGCGCAATTGGCGGTTGACAGGTCGGACATTTCACTCGTCTGTGTCGGCACTCCCAGTCGGTCAAATGGCAGCCTGGACTTGAAATATGTTGAGGCGGTTTGCACAGAGATTGGCACAGCGATAAAGGACAAACCGGCGCGGCATAATATTGTGATGCGCAGCACGATGTTGCCTGGGTCGATGCGGGAGACAGTCATTCCAGTGCTGGAGGCGGTATCCGGGAAAAGTGCGGGGCGTGATTTCAGTATCAGCAACAACCCTGAGTTCCTACGCGAAGGTACAGCTGTTTTCGACTACCGCAACCCGCCAAAAACGGTGATTGGCGAGATTCAGCCAGGTGATGCGGATATGCTCGCAAGTATCTATGCGCACCTCGACGCGCCTATGATTCGCACGAGTATAGAAACGGCCGAGATGGTCAAGTACGTAGATAACGTCTGGCACGCCCTGAAGGTTGGTTTTGCCAATGAAATAGGCAATATTGCCAAGCAACTTGGTATCGATGGCCAAGAGGTTATGGAGATTTTCTGCAAGGATGAAAAGCTCAATTTATCGTCTTATTATCTGCGCCCCGGATTCGCATTTGGCGGGTCATGTTTGCCGAAAGACCTCAGGGCTTTGACGTACAAGGCCGCACGTATGGACATTGATGTACCAATTCTTAACTCGATTCTGCCCAGCAACGTCGGCCAGATCGAGCGGGTGCTCGATACGATCCAACGCAGCGGTGCAAGGAAAATTGGCGTTTTAGGTTTTAGCTTCAAGTCCGGCACTGACGATCTGCGCGAGAGCCCGGTGGTTGAACTGATTGAAAGATTGATGGGCAAGGGTTTTGAACTGCTGATTTATGATCAGTACGTCAATGTCGCAAAATTGATCGGCGCAAATCGGGATTACATTTTGAACGCGATTCCGCATATATCGCGGATCATGGTGGATGACGTGGCAGCTATTACCGACAACAGTGAATTGATCGTCATAGGCAACGGCTCCGCGGAGTTCGCCGATATACTTGAAAAGGTGACGGCCACACAACAGGTACTGGATTTGGTCGGTGTCGCAAAGCCAGCCCAAGCCGTCGCGAATTACAACGGTGTCGGCTGGTAGCCGGGCGAGCGACACTCCCCTTGCAACCCGGCAGGCGCTACAGCCAGAGTATGGTGTGATCGGAGAACTTGACAATGATCGCTGGGACCGGGCCATGCGCGTTTATCGCAAGGAGTCGGTGGTATTCTGGCAAAGATTCGCTCGTCCGCCGGTTTTCGACGGTCAGTCGGTTCTTGAAGTCGGTTGCGGACTCGGCGGCTTGTGTGTCGACATTGCCAACAGGGGCGCGGAAACTGTACTTGGCATCGATATTCGTCAGGATGACATCGAGTTTGCACGGCGCTTTAGAGACCGGGAGCTACCAACGCCCAGCGATCACATTCGCTTTTCTTGTGAGCCACTCTCCCGGTATCACGAGACACAATTCGACTACGTGGTTTCCAAAGACTCGTTCGAACATATTATCGATGTGGACGGTATGCTGGCCGAGATCCGCCGAGTGCTAAAACCCGGTGGCTGGGTGTATATTGGCTTCAGCCCTCTCTATCACAGTCCCTATGGCGACCATGATCGGCGGCGCACAGCGTTCGCCAACCTGGGTGTTGCCGGGAAACTCCTCGCTGCGTTGCCCTGGGGCCACCTGTTGATGGAAAAGCAGATTCTCAGGCGCCACAGCAAGATGCGTAGAGAGCCGGTTACTTCCATGCACGATCTGAACCTGAATAAACTTAAAGTTGGCGAGTTTCGCAAGAAAATTCAGGCGGCAGGTCTTGCAGCAGAATCTTTCCTGGTAAATCAGGGGAACAATAAGGTAGGGAAAGTATTGTCCGCGTTACGTGCTTTGCCAGGTCTCGAAGACTACTGCACGTACAACGTGTACTGCATATTGCGACACGCAGGCGAGATCACGGAGTAATCCTCACCAACAATTGTCACGACCGATCTCGCAACACTCGTTGCGCAGTGTACCCCGGTTGAGCGTTCTCGGGACATGCGAGGGTCTTACTATAGACAAACATTGGTAGAGCGGCGGCAAAGGTGCCAACAAGGCCTAGCAGGCCGCCGTTGTCTCTTTGCAGCGTGTAGTGTTCCTGCAATAAAGCGCGCAAGGCCACCTTGTCAAACACCGCCGGGTCGCAGAATTCGGAATCTATAAAATTTTGCAAACGCGTACGAAACGCCGGGTTTAACAACAACATATCGGACTTCGTTTCGCTGGAACGAAGATAGGGTACTCGATGCGCACCGAGAATTTGCGGAAACCCTGCCTTTGACCAAAGACGCTGGCCCAGGTTGGCAAGGTAGTCAATCCGGTTCGCGCCAACACCAGGCTTCAACAAATGCAGAGTATTGCTGTTCGGCACATCACGAATTTCCGGCCCCATTTGATAAATCAGGGATTTGTACAGTACCTGGCCGATCCGGAAGCGCAGCGGAATCCTGGTAACAAACTGAATAATATTGCGGTCATAGAATGGACTAACGCGCTGCAGGATATGGCTGTCGGCAGGCGCCGCGGCCATTGTCATCCGGGTCTGGCGATGGTTCAGGTCCCATAGCTGATGAGTATCCACATTGCGCTCTTGCCGGAGCGGCGTATAGGAGTCGATAAATTCTGACCGCACCGACGGAAGGTAGGTTTCCAGAAAGTCTTGTGTGAACACGGCCCGCAAGCGCTGCGCATTACTGGTCACGTACCAGTTGTAAACCCTCTGTGCGAATGCATCGAGAGACATTGGTACAAGCATCCTTGGATCGATATGGGATCCGGAGCAGACATCTCCCAGATAACCACCCGCAAGAAAGTCACCATGAGACTTGATCGCTTCATGGTTCAGCAATGTGGGCCCATTGAATATCGTGGCCTCACCCTCGGTGCGCCAGGCAATAGCATCGAGTGCTTTGGATGGATTGCAAATAACCGGGTCCTCGGTCATGTGTTCGAAACCCAGCTGTGTGGCTATTCGACGGCCAAGTACAAGTTCATCGGACCCCTCAACACCACGGGTACGTGCCCAGAGTGGACGCTTCTGTTTGTCAATTGAGAGTGCGATGGTGCGGCTGTCGAGGCCCGCACTCAGGCTGATCGCTACTTTACGGTTGTCACCCAGGCGTTTGGTCGTTGCCGTTTGCAATAAATCGGCCCATTCCTCCAACAGCATGCGCGGAGATTTCGAGCCGAACGGCTCCCCGAATTCTACGGTGACTGAGCGTCGAATCTGCAACTTGCCATTACGATACTCAAGTATACCGCCAGGAGGTAAGCGTTTGATATCCTTTATGAAAGTGCGATCACCCACATAATGGCGGTGGTGAAAAATCTGTAGTAGCCCCACGGGATCGAGGTCGACAGAGCCGGTTGCGGCTGCCAACAACGACTTCTTCTCACTGCCGAAGTGCAGGCCTCTCGCGTCCTGCTTGTAGTACATAGGCTGCGTTGAGAGATGATCCGCAAACAGCAATAGCGACTGTGCATTGGAGTCGTAAACTACAATGTTGTATTCACCGTTGAGATTGTCGGCGAGTCGGCCGCCGCTGGCGAGGAACATGGCGCCGAGTTTTGCAACGGTCTCTCTGGTCGACAAGCGAATGTCATTTCCCACGCCGAAGTCGAAAACCTCGCCTTCGAGAAACAAATGGCAGCCATTACCGATTGCCGTCTGTTGCGTGCGACTATCCTCATCCAGCAGACCAGTACGCAGCAAATGAATGACGGCGTGCCGATCGGTCAGGCAAGTTTTGACATAAGTCGCGTTATCGAGCGCATGAACGCGGTCATAAACGGCAGCAAGTTTTTCAGGTTCCGCAATTGGTTCGCGAGAAATGAACCCTGAAATCCCCGGCATACTTTGTGCTCCGTAAAAGTAGAGAAACGCCGAGGGCAACACGAATATCGGATCGGTAGCCCCTGGCGAAGGCGAGTCTAACACCTATTTCGGACACGGCATCTGGTATGATCGTGGTTTTGTTATCACGGAAATAGATGATCCCTCCATGTTCAAGCCACGCAAGCGAATCAGGAAGTTATTTGCAAGACTATCGACGATTCCCTATCGTCTGAGGAAGGGGTCACAAGAGCATAAGCATCATTTCATTCATATCCCGAAAAATGCTGGCAGCACGATAAGGGAGGCACTCCGATGGCGTAGCGATGTCTCTTTAAGTGAGCCCAAACACCATCGATACATCGATATTGCCGACGTCGTCGGCCGCGACCTGAGCTACTTCGCCGTAATAAGAAACCCGTGGAGCCGCACAGCATCACGTTATCGATACGGGATTCAGAATTCCAGACGCTGGCCCGAGGATGATGCAAGGCGCCTCTATATTCAAAATGTGAGTTTCGCACAGTACGTCAAAGACCAGAAGATTATTGACATACCTGCGTTTCCCGGTAAACCCTGGATGGGGCCGCTTAGTTCATGGTTCAACCAACTGGACTGGGTTCGAAACGAAGACGGTAAAGTTGTGTGCAACTGCCTGCGTTTTGAACATTTAAACAGCGATGTTAATGCCTATTTCAAATCGATGCTGTTACTGCCGAAAGAAAATGTTACCGCAACGCAGAACGACTATCGTGAATTGTATGACGACGAATTGATCCAAATCGTAGCCGAGTGCTTCCGGGAAGATATAGAGTATTTCGGCTTTGACTTCGAAGGGACCGCGACGCGAAACGTATTTGTCGCGGGCTGATCCGGCACTCACGTAACATTGAAACAGCAGATATGCAGTCTGACGAGAAATCCGTTCTAATATTCGGATCGGGGCGAAGCGGCACCACCTGGGTGCAGGACGCGCTTGCCGAGGCAAACGAGTATGGCACGGTATTTGAGCCTTTACATCCGCGCTGTGTACGGGGTGCGGAAGAATTTGCAAACCTCTATATACCGCGCGAATCACGTAATGAGCGTCTGTCAGAGTTTCTCCAGCCGTGGTTGAGCGGGGCGAAACACAGCGTATGGACTAGTGAACGAGTGCATCCAGACCTGCTGTTTCCCAGGTTCGCGGATCTTAACAGCGTGCGGAGCATCCGCGACACGAGAAAGATATACGCAAAGCTGGTGCGAAGGTGGTGGCGCAACCGGAGCCGGCGGGGGCGGCCGCTCGTTATAAAGCTGATACGCGGCAACCTGATGGCAGAGTGGATGAGCGATACGTTCGGCCTTGCGTCGGCACTGGTCGTTCGACATCCGTGCGCTGTTCTGTCGTCCGTCGCGCGCCGTCATGGTAAAGACTGGGAGCCAGCAGCCTTACGCAATCTGCTCAACAGGTATGTACAGCAGCCATTGCTTGCCAACAAAATTCTCGATTCCGGTCGGATTCCCGTCCAGAAATATCGCAGCCTTGCGAGTGTACAAACCGCGATCTGGTGTATCGAAAATGCCAGGCAACTCTCGAGTGCGGGCAATTCCGGCGTACACGTTGTTTACTATGAGCAATTGCTTGCCGAACCCGTATCGACCTGGTCGATGCTTACCGACGCGTTGGGATTGCGAGAGACCCCCGGCAAGGATTTGTTACTGAGGCCTTCACAACAAGCCAGCATAGGTACCGGCGCAGAAGTAAATTCGGACAAGCAACTTACGGATTGGCAGACTCAACTTGGCGGTGAGGAGTTGGAGGAAGTTTCCTGTGTGCTTAGTGCCTTTGGCGTAGATACCTACTCGGTAGATTCACCGATGCCACAAACAAGAGCAGAACCGGTAGTTACACCGTAATCGGTTGCGCCTGGCGTCCACGCGAAGTTGTACAAGTTATAGTGTAACCAGCGGCCCTGTTATTACCACTTAATAGTAAGCCGGCGATTTGTCGTCGGACTTGTTCAAAATCACGCCGATCACGTGCAGATCCTCAAGCATACCCTGTGCCTGTTGCAGGTCGGAGCGCCGGGTTTCGCATTCGGCAACGATAAACAGCAATGCGTCGATATTTGGCGAAAAGGCAAGCAGGTCGTCGGCGTCGAGCATGGGCGGAAAGTCGAATATTACCGTACAACCTTGTGTATCGGCCGAGAGCAGGCGTACCAGGTCCATCATCCGGGGCGAGGACAGCAGTTCTGATGAGTTCTCATGGGCTGTTATTGCCGGAATAATCAGTAAACGCTCGATCGATGTCTTGACTACGACATCTTCAATTTCGATATCGTTCAAGAGGTAGTCGGACAAGTCGTACTGCGGTTCGATATCCAGGTAGCGCGCAATACTGGGGCGGCGCAGGTCTAGGTCAACCAGGATCACGTTCTGGTTTGGTTCGCGCGCAATGCTGATCGCTGTATTGATAGCGGTCAACGACTTGCCAGCGCCGGCACGTGCAGAGGTAATGCCCAACTTGCTCCAGCGGTTGGCACGCATGCGCTGCAGCAAGCGGGTGCGGAGCATTTTGTAGGCTGATTTCACAACCAGCGGCTGTTGATCCGTAACTACGCGGTTTCGTTGCAGTGTGACTGGATCCAGCTCATGAACCGAGGCATAGCGCCACAATTCGTCAAATATCGCTGTGCCTCTGGATTCCGCAACAGGCGCTGGCCGGGTGCTCAACAGATTTCGCCGCCCAGCCGCGTCCGGCGCCGACGGGTTGCCGGAGACCTTCAGGTGAGAGGCTTTAGCTCGCCTCAATGCATCCTCAATTCGACCCATCTTAAGATATATCCATCTATCCAACGAAAAGTGTAATCAGGTAGGCAACGATGCCTGCACCTGCGACTGTGGCTCCCATGGAGACGTTTGCGAGAACGCGCTTGCGGGCCTCGGATTGCGTTTCAAGGTACGGGATAACGGCCAGAGGTGGTGAGTCAATCAGTCGCAAGACATCGCGCGTACTCTTCACCGTATCGTCCAATGTATCCAGAATCATGGCCAGCACGACGCCCACCCCACAAGCGAGCACGAAGGCGAGCAAACTGATCGCGGTACGGTTCGGTTTGTAAGGTTCCGCCGGCACCCGAGCAGGCTCAATAATCGTGAAACGATCGCCACTGCCTTGTGATTCAAGTTTTTGCGCTCTTTCCGCGCTGTCCAATTTGGCATGCGCGTCATTCAGGTTAGCAACCGCTGCTTCATTAGCACGGCTGAGGCGCATGTACTCACGTTCAACTGTCGGTGATCTCGCAACCGTTGCTTCAAGATCAGCAAGTTTCTGCTCCAGTTCCTGTTTGCGCTGCTGCAGTGTTGCGACGTTTTTCTTCTCGGTGTCGATGCGCAATTGGAGTTGCTGGGCATAGGGGTCATTGGCGTACGGATTGGATGGACTGCTGCGCGCCGAGCGACTTGCTTCATCGAGCTCAGCTTCGAGCTTTTCCACGGTACGTCCCGCACGTATAACATCCGGATGATCCGGCGAGTAACGCTGCAAGTTCGACGTATATTCCGCTTTAGCCTGTGCCAGCTGCGCAGCGATGGTGGCGACATCGTTGCCTTCGAGCCCCGTGGCACGGCTCAGAATATCAATTTCTTTTTGTACCTGGATCAGGTCAGGGTGCTCCGGGCTGTACACGGAGGCGAGCTGCATTTTTTTGAGCTGCAGGGCGGTCAGCTGTTCGGTCGGGTTAACCACTGTGTTACCGGAGCCGTCAACCACCGTTTGTGACGGGCCAAGGCGCGCCAACTGGCTGCCAAGCTCCAGTTGCTGATCGCGCGAAACTCGAATTTCCCGATCGAGCGCATCTATTTGTCGTTCCGTCCGCTCGATTGTCTGCAGGTTGTAGTTTACCAACTCGGGCAAATTGCCCAGGTTCTTCGATTTGAATTCTGCGAGTTCGACGCCAGTCCGCTCGACATCCCGTTCGTAGCGCTCGATACTGCTGCGTATGAATTCAAGCGTATCTTGCACCTGGCCGGTCCTGCTCTGCATGTTTTCGGACAGGAAGAGATCCGCGAGATCCGCGGATACATCGCGCGCCGTCTGGGCATTGCCGCTATCGAAAGAAAGGGTAAACGAGATGGTCGCCATCATTGGCCGCCCACTGCGCGGGTTCATGACGTCATATACCTCGGTTTCGAGCACGGTCTTGGCGCGCAGTTCCTCGACCGCAGCCTGCATCTCACCGGCCTTGGTCAAATTGGGATACAGGTTGTATTTGCGAATCAGGTCACTCAGATTGCTGGTGGACATAACCCGGGTACGGACTGCCTGTATTTGCTCATCGACGAATGTACTTATGGTCGATTGAACGACATCCTGCGGAATATCCTGTTGTTCGATCAAAAAGCGCGAGGTTGATTGATAGGTGGGCGGAATGGCATACGCTATGTAGATGCCAATCAGCGAAATGCTGACGATTGACGCCAGCAGAATTACCCGGCGTCGCTTTATCAGGCCGATGTAATCTTGTAGTGACTTAGCTTCGTATTCCACAATGCAATCCAGTATTCAGTTTGTCGGTCAGCTCAGGACGCGACTCAGGGAACGACCACGACGTCGCCGCTTTCGAGCATGATGTTTTGTTCGAGGTTGCGGCCGCGCGCGACATCACTGTAGCGGAACTTCAAGGCGATCTGGCTGCGGTTCGCGCGCCGCAAAATGACGATGTCGTTGAGTGCGGCAAAGGCTGTCGTACCGCCCGCCATGCTCAGTGCCTGCATGACATCGACGCGCGGATTCATAACGAACGCGCCGGGATTGTTAACCTGGCCGATAACATAGATCTTGTTGCCGTTGATGGCCGTCACGGCGACCGTAACGACCGTATCCGGAATATAGCGTTCCAGGCGCCCCGACAATTCCTGGGCGATGCTATTGACCGTTTTGCCGGCGGCACTTACATCGCCGGCCAGTGGAAATGAAAAACCGCCGTCCGGCCTGATCAGTACTTCGAGTTGCAAGTCCTCTTCTTTCCAGACAGAAATCAGCAGCGTGTCGCCAGCCTTGACCAGGTACTCGTCATCGGAAGGCCCGCCTTGAGCTGCCGCAAGCCCATTGCCGGCGACGCACAGTGTCGTAAAAAGCGCTAACGTCGCAAAGAATTGCATTGCGCGATGTTTCATATTGCTGCATTTCATGCCGAGTCGGGTTCCTTTGGATATGCTGGATCAAGTTTCAAACAAGTCAACGTATGTTATTGATTGTTCGTCTGTAACGGACCTGTAAGCCGTTCATTATAAGAGATAGAAAGCGTCTGATACGGTTAATTTACGACGTTATGGTAAACACCTGTTCTAATGCCCGTTGCCGTCAGCTTCACGGGCGCGTATGGCCTCGGGGTGAAATTTCTCCGGCACCTCGTCACCGGAAAGAATTTCTCGTAAACGCTTGATTTCCTGATGTATTACCTTCGCTTCGTCGCCATTGCCCGGTGTTTTTGCCAACAGCGCGACCGCGGCACGCTCGAGTACCATGAATTCAAGCTCGAAGGGTAGCATTTCGTTACTGCGCGCACTGGCCCCGGATGCAGCGATATCATCCCGGAGCTGTTTGAGACCGGCGATGACGGGTGACAGTTCCCTCGCCACGACATCGAACACGTGCAGTTCGCTTTGCATGGGCTCGCCGGACAATTCGTGTTGCCATTGAAACGTCCAGCGTCCCAACATATCGGCGTGAACCGTGGCTTGCCACGTGTAGTCACCGTTGTAGTGTCCTTTGGTTGCAAATAGAGAACCATCCGGACGATGGAACTGCCATTGCACGTCGTGGTCTTCGGCCGCGCCCACGGGAATCCAGGTATCACGGAGCGACGGTGTAAATTCAGTGCCCAGTTCAAGCGGTTTTTCGGCCGCCGTAATGCGCAGATCCATATAGCTGCTATTGCTGATTGCGGTTCCTTCCAGTGCTCGCCAGTCGGTGCCGGCTTGCCGGTACTCGAGAAACGGCTCTTGTCCGCATGAGTCGCCTGCGGATTGCGTTTGCCCGGCTTCTGCGATGAAACTCGCGGCCACTGATGTGCCCACCCCTGTGCTGATGTTCGGAACGATGATAAAGCGGCCGGCCTCGAGCTTGAGTGGGACATTGATGCTTGCCAGAACATCCTGGGGCTGCCACTCGATGCGCAGGAGCGGACGTCGCCCGGAAATTGCCACGCCGTAATTCGCTGACCAGACTTCGAAAACACTCCCGATCGAGTCTTCATAATGGTCGACCAGTTTGTAGAGGAACAGCAGCGGTTTACGTGCAGCGATTTGCGACTGTACGTAGGTGCCGATGCGATCCGAGTCAAACACGAGTTCCTTGTCGCCCGGTGCGTAGCGCGCGAATGCCAGTGGCTGCTCGAACGTGTCGGCGTTCCTGGCGTCGTCGGATGCAAAGCCAGCGCCCGCGCTCGCCCAGGGCACTTCGCCGTACTTTGCGTCCAGCCACCAGACTTCGCCTTTTGCCGGGGGGCTGTTGTTGTCGTGCCGGGTGCCACCCTGGCCCGGATTCCAGTCCTTGCGCGCGGCGTAAACTGCAACGTCCACGGGGTAGGGTGGGCCGCTCTCGAGACTGAGCCGCAGGCTGGCACGCTTGATTTTCGCATTTGATGGAATCGGCAGATCGTCCCATCGTTGCAAATTGCGAAACAGTTCGTATTCGCCGTAACCGGGATTGCGCGCCCGCCGGCCGAGTCGCAGATGGGCCTGGCTCACCTGGTTCCAGCCTTCTTTGTATGCGCCATCGAGGAAGCCGCGCAAGTCATTGTCTTCCATGCCCTGGTAATTTGCGTTGCGTGAGAATAAGGATAGCTGCGTGCTGCCTTCCGCGGCGCCGGTTGCTGCCGCTTCTGCCGCTTGTATTACGTCTATGTGCACATCGCCACAGGATGAAAGACGATTCATCGACGTGTCGATATAGGCGTTTCTTCCGGGTTTACGTGGCTCGTCGTCAGCTTTGCCGGAGCAGCCGCACAGCAGCAGAAACATCACAGAGAGGATGGCTTGATACGGCTTTCTCGATACATGTGCGAGCATTTTGCTGATCACGATGCTGCTCACGATGCCGCGCCACTGCTTTCGTTGCTGTGTTTGATCAGCTCATCGACCTGCTGCCGTTGCCGGGCATAAAACCAGCCACCCGGCAGCGTACTCAAGAGTCCGGAAACAAAGACCAGCAAGGCCACGGTAAATGACGGAGCACTGCCCATTACGTGGAACTGCGTGAAAAGCAGTACCAGGCTTGCCTCTCGTACGCCGAGGCCACTGATTGAAATGGGCATGAGTGACGCAAACATGACTACAGGCACAATGGCCAGGAAGTACACGAAATCGGGTGATTCGCCAATCAGGAGTGCGGCAGCATAAAACAGGGCGACTCGACCAAGCTGAAACAACACTGACAGCACCAGTGACCATACGATCAGGCGTGGGCGCGCCCTGTAAGCGTCGAAGCAATGGTAGACCTTGTCAATCCAGGTGCGAATCTTGAGAATGAAAGCGCTCGGGAACGCGGACTCCAGGAAATGCCTGGAGACCGGCCATGCGACCGCGACAATAATGGCCGCGAGTAACGCCAGCGTCAGTAGTACAGGAATGAGCATTAATTCGCGCAGCTCACCCGGTCCGATAAGCATGCCGAGCAGAATAACAAGACCAAGACTCATGAGCCCAAACATCCGGTCTGCAATAACGGATGCGAATGCGCCCGGAAAGTCTGTCTTGCTCTTCGCCAGGCTGTATATGCGCAGCGCTTCGACGCCAATAACTCCAGGCATTGCCTGGCCAAGGAAGCTCGATACAAATGTTATGCGGACAATCTCCGCAAACGCCGACGAAGGATTCGTGCTTCTGTACAGAACCTGCCATCGAAAGGCCGAGAGAATTCTGAGAGCCAGATCGATTGCTACCAGCGCTAAAATTGCAGCAAAAGAAACATTCTTGAGGTAGCGGCCGAGTTCATCCGTATCGAGGTTGACGAACACCAGCACAATCAGTGCAATACTGATGATGGCGCGTACCCAGCGCCCAAGACTCCGCCGCTTTCCGTCCCGGATTGTCATGTCATCCTGCAACAGAATGCCGGGCTCAGCCGGTCTTGCGCTCTGGAGAATGCTCATCGCTTGCAGGCGGCGTAGCCGCATCGTTGGCAGATCTCGCCGCAGAGCCCGGTTTCACGCTCGCGTCCGCTTCCCGAGCCAACAGCAAATGGTCGCCGAGCACCAGCGCGTCGAGCTTGCTGTCCTGGAATGCCTTGATCGCCTCCGCGGGCGTATTGACGATCGGCTCTTCGTGAATATTGAAGCTGGTGTTCACCAGGCTGGGAATGCCGGTAATGTCCCGGTATTCGGCAAGAATACGGTAGTAGGACGGGTTATCCTGCTCGCGAATTAACTGCGGTCGCGCGGTACCGTCAATGTGGCAGACGGCTGGCGACTGCTGCTTCATCTTTTCCGTGCAATTGAAGGTGACGGTCATAAAGCGCGCGGTTTCTTCCGCGCCTTCAATATCAAGGTAGCAGTCGTGCCGGTCTTCCCACAGTGTTACCGGTGCAAACGGCATAAACTCTGTGCGTGACAATCGATCGTTGAGCCATTTATTGACGCCCGGATCGCTGGTCTGGTACATGATCGTGCGATTACCAAGTGCACGGGGGCCGTATTCCATTGCGCCGGCGCAACGTGCGATGACCTTGCCCTTTGCCAATAGCTCGGCGACCGCGCGCTCCAAGCCATCCGTACATTCGGCCGCTTCATAGCCGGCGTTGCGAATTGCCGCCTCAATATCCTGTGCGCTGGATTCACCACCCAGGTAAACGTGATCAATAACAGGTAAATTGCGAAAGCCATTTAATTTATTGTCCAGAAACAACGCGGCGCCAAGCCCTAAACCGTCGTCTCCCATGCCAGGGTGCACGAAAATCTGTTTGACTGGCGGAAGTTCGTGAACGCGCTGGTTCAGCTTGACGTTCGCAAATACGCCACCCGCCAATGCAACATTGCCGCAACCGGTTTTTCGCACCCAGTGATCGCAATATGCGCCTACAGATTCTTCCAGCAGCGCTTGCACACTGGCGCTCAGGTCCTCCTTCGAGAAGTCGGCAGGCAGCGCTTTTTCCAGCTTTTCAATTGCGGATTGATCGAAGCACTTTCCGGAATTTCGGACCGATTCGCCATCGTAGCGTACAAAACGTTTTAATAGGTCGAGATAGACCGGTTTGCCAAAAGCGGCAAGACCTGTAATTTTTCCTTCGTGTTTGTGTGCTTTGAACCCGCACAAATGCGTAACGTACGAATAGTAGTTGCCAACCGAGTCGTAGCTGTCGAGTTTCTGCAGCTGTCGGAAATGGCCGTCCTTGACATGATAAACGCGTGAACATTTGCCGTCACCGGCTCCGTCCTGCGTGATTACCGTCGCCTCACTAAAACCCGATGTGAAATACGCGGACGCGGCATGGCAAAGATGGTGATCAAGAAATGACACCGGTGCGGTAATGCCGAACATCTCCTTGAGGCGTTCCGGTAATGCGCGCTTACGTTTACGTGTTAGTTGCCGCTTGATGCCGAAGTAGATGCTTCTTGCTGCCTGACTATCGCCGGCGATCCGGGAGAAAGTTGAGCCTAACGAAAGAAAAGAATCACGCAGGCCGCCCTTGGTATCCCGAAAATAATCGGAGTAGGGCACCGCATCCGGTCGCCAGAAGAGATTCGATGTAGCGATCGCGACATAATCGATTTGTTTTGCCTCGATACCAGCAATTCGCATAACTTCAGCAACACTCAGGTTCGGGAAGCCCATGCTCATCTTGTTGCGATCCAGACGTTCTTCGTTGACCGCAGCAACAACTCGTCCGTCAATGGAAATTGCTGCGCCGCTGGTAAAACTGTCTGTAATTCCGAGTATGATCATTTTCTTCTATTTGTTGTTGAAGGTGATTGGAGACATTCTGCCCGACGTGTCGCTGCAGATGGCCGCATTGCGGGGCAAGAGTTGCATGGTGCCCGACTTCCGGGTCGAGCACGGCATTATTTTACAATAAACGTTGATCCGACATACTCCTCTAGTTTCTTTGTTTCGATAGTGCATTTTGCCTGGTCCCAGCCAAATGCCGAGCACGCGTCGTCAGCCAGTTCGAGTGCGATGTCGGGTTTATTGACAAGATCACTGCGGTGCATCAGCAAATCAATCAGCGACTGCGGAGACTCGGTGGCAATCAGATTTCTTGCGCGTTGTGTCCAGGCGGCGTGACTCAAGTTTTCCCCTGGTCGCAACTGGTAGGCATTTGCTGGCGGGCGCCGAGGAAAATGCCTGCGCGCATGCGGTCGCCTGCCATCAACTCTTGCGCTGAATTTCGCTATAAGTCGCTCCGCTGTCGAACGTGCCGTCGTGTACTTGACGCCCGACACGGTAAATAATCCTGCGGGTCCACCCTGCGCCGCGTGATCGATGAGGGCAGGAACTGCCGCCAGATCCGTACTCATCGGTTCGCGGACCGGGAGTTGACCGGCGAATATTCGCGCCACGTCCGCCACGCCCAGATTCAGTGCTGGCACCGCTTCATTTATTTCCTTAAGCATTTGCTCAATATTTTGTTCTGCAACCGTTGTCGTGTTCGAGTCCGGCGGCAACCCCGCATGGCCGGTACCAACGAGCATTCGATCGTCGAGGCATTGCAAAAAGTACATGCGAGAGCCCGGGCTTGGCGATTGCACGGCATACGCGGTCCTGGCAATTCCTGGTTCATCGAGTGCCTGCACGTTCAAAAGCAAGTTCCATGCCAGCGACGGCACATGGAACTTTTGTGTACGTCCCGTGAAGCGCTCTGCCAGCAATCGGGCGGATGGGCCTGCCGCGTTGACCACCAGTGGCGCTCGAAATTCGAGTTCCGACCCCGACCGCGTATCGCGTGCGGCAATACCGGACACCTTGTTGTGCCTGTCCAGCAGGTGCGTAGCCTCGACATAGTTCAGGGCCGCGCCGCCTGCAGCGACACCCCAGCGCAGCGTTTCGATGAGCAGACGGTGACAATCCGGCATGGCCGCGTCATACCAGAGTGCGGCACCCACCAGTCCGTCAGCGCGCGCGCCGGGAAAACGTTCGCGGGTCCTCGCAGCATTCAGAATAGACCCGTTGGGCAGGCATTGTGTGCCGGTAAGGCCATGATTTCGGTGGCGCGATAGAATGTCGTTCATCGTCAAGGCCGCTTTGAGCAAGACCCGGTTGCGTGCGAGGCCGCCATAGAGAGGCATAAGACACGCCATCGGCCGGACCAGGTCCGGAAATTCGCGCAGGAACCAGCTGCGTTCCGCCACCGATTCGTAGAAACGGGACAGGTGCATGGATTGGAGGTAGCGCAGGCCGCCGTGCACGATACGATTATTGTTGAAGCTGGTCGCGGCGCCGAAATCGTCTTTTTCGAGCAGCAGGGATTTCAAACCCTGCCGGCCGGCCTCCAGCATCAGCATCGCGCCATAAATGCCGCCCCCGACAATTACCAGGTCGAATTGCTCGCGCGTCGCGTCGCCAGTATTTCTTTCGATGCTGGCCAACTAGATCAGCCCTTGCTCCCGGTACCAGGCAGCGGTGCGGGCGAGGCCGTCCGCAAGACTCACCTTGGGTGAGTAGCCAAGTGCCTGCTCGGCTTTCGCCGTGGAAAACGCGCGGTCAAGTTCAAAGAACTCGACGCGGCGCGGATACAGGGGTGGACTCAGGTTAACGGCCCGAAACAGCCTGTCGCACACCACCGATGCGAGGTACACGGGCGTGAACGGCACCCGCAGGCGCGGATGAGGCTTGTCCAGCACATCCGCGATCGCATCGACGAGTTCCCGAATTGTCGTGTATTGCGGGCCCGCGATTGTAAATACTTCACCGAGCGCTGCAGTTTTTTCCCCGGCCAGCATGAAACCATCGACAAGGTCGTCAATGTAGGTCATGTGATACAGCACATCGCCTTTGCCAATCATGATGAATTGACCTTTCTGGATTGGCTTGAATAATTTGAGAAAACGCGTGTCTCCCGGACCGTAGATACCGACGGGGCGAACTACGCAGCCGGGCAACCCGTCACGGAAATACTGCAATGCGAGCAATTCCCCATCGAGTTTCGATTGCTGGTAGTGGTCGCCCGGATTAAAGCGGTAGTCCTCCGCCGCAGGCGGGTCTTCGATTTCGCCTTGCACGCCGACTGTCGAGCAATGTACGAAGCGATCGACGCCGGCTCGCACCGCAGAATCCAGCAGGTTGCGCGTCGCTTCCACGTTTACGGCGACAAACTCCGCATGATCGGCATGCTCCGAGCGATAGGCCGCAGCAATGTGGAAGACCTTGCCGATATCGGCGAAGTTTTCGGCAACGTCCGCGGCGGCGCGAATATCGACGACGCGGCACTCCACACCGAGTGCTTCAAGCGCCGCCGTGTTACTGCTGGCGCGAACAAACGCAACGACATCATCCCCCATGGCAACCAGTCGCTCAGCGACTTTGCCGCCGGTAAATCCCGTTGCTCCTGTTACCAATACTTTCTTTTCGGTCACTGTCCCTCCAGCCACATGTCTTTCCACGTGTTAAAAACGATCAACGACCACAGCACGTGGCTGTGATTGGCGCTCCCGGCCAGGTGTTCCGATTTCATTTTTGCAACCGTATCGTAGCGAAAGAGTCCATCGGCTTCGATCCGCCTCTTGTCAGTGGCACGGTCCAGCCACGGTCTGAACTGTCCTCCAAGCCATTGCTTGATCGGTATACTGAAACCTTCCTTGGGCCGGTAGACACAGCTTGCCGGAATTCGACGAGCCGCAACGGTTTTCAGGATCGCCTTGGTCTCTGTCCCCCGCAGTTTGTGCTTTGCGGGGATGCGAAAAGCCATTTCAACCAGTTCGGTATCGAGGAGAGGCACCCGCGATTCAAGTGATACGGCCATCGACATGCGGTCTGTTTTTACGAGGCAATTATCGACGAGGTAACTGCGCGTATCCACATACAGGCTTTGATTCAGAGGTTGCAGCGGCCGAGCGCGTTCATAGAGTTTCCGGATGTGCGCGCCGGCGTCCCGTTTCATACCGCTGGAAACAGACTTGCTGAAAAAGTTTGCGCGCATGGCCTCGTTGAGGAAAATGCGCCATCGTGCATGACCGAGGCTCGCTGGCTCCTCGCAGCCCTCCACAAAGCGTTTAGCCTTGTTCACAAATCCCTTTTTTTGCTTTTGTGGCGGCAGGAAATTAACCACGGGTTCAATCAGACCTCGTCGCAGGAATGCCGGTACCCGGGCGTAAAGTCGTGCTCGATCATTCGCAAGATAGGTTTCGTACCCCGCAAATAACTCATCGCCACCGTCACCACTCAAGGAAACCGTGACCTGCCGGCGGGCGAGTTTCGATACGAGGTAGGTTGGAAAAATCGAAAAGTCGCCGATCGGGTCGTCCATGAAGTGCATGAGGTGTTCGAAATGTCCGGCGACATCAGGTTTGATGATTTCGGTCGTGTGCGCGACACCGAGGTGATCGGCGACCTGTTGCGAATAGGCGAGTTCGTTATAGGAAGGGTCGTCGAAGCCGATGCTGAACGTGTTTGCCTGGCCCATTGCGGCAACGACCAGCGAGGAATCGACCCCGCCACTCAAAAATGCGCCGAGCGGCACATCGGCGACCAGTTGTCTTTGCACGCACTCGTCGATTTTGGCCTCGAGCGCGTCCGCCCACTCATCGTAACTCGGCCCGTGGTCTTCTTCCTGCAGCGGAATGTCCCAGTATTCGCGATCATCGATGGTTCCGGCCTTGAGGTCCACGACGAGCATGTGTCCGGGTTCGAGCTTCCTGATGTCCTTGAACAGGGTGCCGGTTCCCGGCACGTATTCCCAGGCAAAAAATTCGCCGAGCGAATCGACATCCAGGTCACGCTCGACGCGACCCGTTGCCAGCAAGGCCTTTATTTCAGAGCCCCACACCAGTGTGTTGCCGGGTGTGCTGTAAAACAATGGCTTGATGCCGAGATGGTCACGAGCCACCAACAGGCGCTTGTTGCGCATATCGTGCAGCGCAAACGCGAACATGCCGTTCAGCCGTTCGACGAATGCGTCGCCGTATTCTTCATAGCCATGTACCAGCACCTCCGTATCGGATTCGGTCTGAAAGCGATGGCCGCAGCGTTGCAATTCCCTGCGGAGTTCACGGAAATTGTAAATTTCGCCATTGAAAACGACGCGTACTGTCCCATCTTCATTGCTTATCGGCTGAGCACCACCGGCGAGGTCGATAATGGCGAGGCGCCGCATGCCAAGCGCCACGTTCTCAACTATCTGCATACCGTCGTCATCCGGTCCACGGTGCAGAATCGCGTCGCACATGCGCTTGAGTTCCGCGGCCACGGGCGATGGTGTGCCGCCGAAGGTAGCAATCCCGACAATGCCGCACATCAGGAAAGGCGTTCCAGCAAGCGCGTCATTTTTGCGACGTAGGCAGGTCTTGAGTACTCAGCTTTATAAAGTGCCTGTGCCGCGGCAACCCGAGCATTTGCAGCGTCCGAGTCCGTTAACGCGGCGACGATGCCACGGGCCATATCGGCAGCGTTGGGTTCAACCAGGAATGTGTCAGCTTCCGACAAAACCTGCGTGTGAGAGTAGATCCGCGTAGCGACGAGGGGCGTGCCACTCGCCAGCTGTTCATACACTTTGAGCGGCGTGTTCGTGCCGGCGGAGCGCGGTGACGTCAGCACATCGGCCAGCGCGTTGTAGTGCTTCGCCAGTTGTTGCGGAACGCGACCCGTGAAAATGACATCGTCTGTAATACCGCAATCGGCCGCCAGATTACGCATCGTCTCGACCTGCTGATCGTCGCCGCCGACCATCAACAGCAACGCTTGCGGCACTTCCTTCAATACCGCGGCGAATGCGGGTATCAAGAGGTCGAGCCCCTGGTACTTCTCGAAGGTACCGGCATAAATGACAACTTTCCGTCCAGCCGGCAATGCAACGGGTGTCGGCGCTGAAACCGATTTATCGCCACCGTCTTTGAGGCGTACCGGCTCGAAGATCGAGTTTTCAATCAGAAAATGCTTTGGGTCATCACCGAGCAAGTCCGTCACGTACTCTGCGAGGTCCGGGCAAATCGTAATAACTGCATCGGCGGCCTTGAGGGATGAGTCCTCCAGGTGCTTGAACAGGCCCTTGATGGTTTTCGACTTCGTGAAATCGAAATTGTCGAGTTGTTGCGGCAGGCTCGAGTGCATGTCGTACAGGAGCTTGAAGCGAAATAGCGGTTTCAGGTAGCGGCAATAGAACACGACTTCTTCGTGCGCGTGCACGAAGTCGTAGCGCCGCCGCAGTAACAGGCCGACACTCCAGAGGAACATGAAACCATCGAGGAATAATTTGAGTGCAGACGGGCCGGTCTTGATTGCGCCCAGCCAGGAGAAGTTCGGGATGCGAATAATGCGCACGCCGGGTAGATCGACATCCTGGCCCTGGCCGTAAGTCAGCAGGTCCACCGTAACGCCGAGCTCGGCGAGCACCGAAGTCCGGTAGTAAACGCTGAACGGCGTGCCCCTGGGACTAAAAAACGGTTGCGGCGCAATGACCAGTGCGCGCAACGGAAACCGGGCCGTCACCGCGCGCGCTTCTTGAATTGCATGCCGACCTGGTGTTGCAAAAATGGCAAAACGGACTCCAGCGCCCCAAAGGGGCGCGTAACGCCTTGTTCCTCGAACAGGTAGCGTCTGAGGTCGGCAAATGGGCTGCGGGGATCGAGCCGGCGATTCAGCAGTGTACCGAAGCGTCCCGCTGTATTGACCTGGTCCGGCCAGGGGAGCGGGTCGGTGCCCGACAGCATGCCAATGCCGGAGCTGGCGGCCATCTGATATTCGGCAGGCGCGGGCCAGATCGCCAGTCGCCCGGAATTGTCGCCGAGAAAAAAGTTCTCACCCGGATGATTGGCGATCAGGTCGCGCACTTTGCGGCCACGATTGCCGGTCCACTTGCCGAAGCCCCAGGGGAGAACACACAGGGCGCCGGCCGCCTGCACTCGTTCAATAACTTCGTGAATCGGCAGCTTGTCTTCGATTTCTTCAAGCAGACCAAGGGCCAGTATCTCCAGCCGTTCGCTGGTAACGATCTGCCGGCCCGCTATCACCAGGAGCTGCTTGCCGGCAGCGTCGGCCAGTTGTAGTGACATCGGCTCATCCGTCTCATTGACCAGCCAGCGTGTGAGCACGGGCGGCTCGGACCGGGCTACGTTTCGTAAATTACTAAAGTAATTGACCCCGTATGACTCTGTTAGCAGTACAACGCCGTCAAAGGCTGATGCAGCGTCGAGTGACTCCGCCTGCGCGCGAAAGTTTTGCCAGGTACAGTCGAGAAAGTTCGCGATATCGAAACACTCATGGATATGTACGTGTGCGTCGAGTATGGCGATGCCTCCGGAATTCACCGACGTCTGCTTCGAAACAATTTGGGGGGTGGCATCAGTCATTTAAGTTATTGATTTTATAGCTGATTAACCTGTCGATTATGCCATCGTGCGGGGCAAACGCCTATTCCAAAACTGTGACCCCGGTCACAGTTTTGCCATAGGCGTATACCGATTATGGCGTGTTCCGGCAGTATCACGCATGCGTCTTGCAGCGGCGCCGGCTTCTTGCGCCAGATATTGTGAAGTCCCGGATCGGCTCGGGAATGTTGTGTTATACAATGCGCTCCGCAAAAGAACAAAAATTTAACAAAAGAAAACTCTCAATCGAATTCAGGGGATGCGGGAGATGATGCTCTCGATCGTGGTTCCACTCTATAATGAAGAAGAAAGTGTCGAGGCGATGTATGCGGCGATCGATGCGGCAGTTGCCGAGCTGGATTACCCTTATGAGATCCTGTTCGTGGACGACGGCAGCAAGGACCGCACTTTCGCATTGGCCAGCCAGCTGGCTGCGGTGGACCCCTGCCTGCGCGTATTGCGATTTCGCAGAAATTACGGCCAGACGCCAGCCATGGCGGCTGGCATCGATCATGCAAAAGGCTCGGTTATAGTAACCATGGACGGAGACCTGCAAAACGATCCTCGTGATATTGCGATGCTGGTGGAACGGCTGGACGAGGGGTATGACATTGCGGTGGGCTGGCGATTCAATCGCCAGGACAAGTTGATTACGCGCAAGATTCCGTCCCGTATTGCGAACTGGATTATCGGCAAAATTACCGGCGTGCCTATCAAGGATAATGGCTGCTCATTGAAGGCGTATCGCGCCGACGTCATCAAACGTATTCCACTGTACTCCGATATGCATCGATTCATCCCGGCAATGGCGTCGATTGCGGGCACGCGTGTGAGCGAAGTCAAGGTGCGTCATCACGCACGCCAGTTCGGGGAATCGAAGTACGGGCTGGGCCGCATATACAAGGTGCTCGTGGATTTGCTCGCGGTAAAAACGATTGTGGCGTTCTCTAGCCGACCGATGCTCTGGTTTACGTTGTTGTCCATTCCATTCGCGGTGGGATCGATCCTCTGCATCGCTGCAAGTATTTTTACACTGGCGCGCGGCGGCGACATGTCGCTGCCCATTGCCGGCAGCGGTGTGCTGCTTGGGTCGTTGGGAGTATTCCTGATTTTGAACGGGGCTTTGGCGGAGCTTGTCTACAAGACCGGTGACGTCAGGACCGGCAGCCTTGCAAGCCTGACTATGAAATCCGAATGAGCAAGTCTGAATTGAACAATCCCCTGGAACTTTCCGTCATCGTGCCGGTTGTCTCACGTGTCGATGATCTTGAAGCGCTTTTCGCGGGATACGACTCTGCGCTGGCAAGTCTTGGACTGCGTTACGAAGTCCTGTTTGTCGTTGATGGTGGCAACGACGACGCCTATGAGCAACTTCTCGGGATGAAAAACAAAGGCGCCGAGTTTACGATTCTGCGCATGGCCAAGTATTTCGGTGAATCAACAGTACTTTCGGCAGGTTTCGACCGTGCTAAAGGTGAGCTCGTCCTCACCCTGCCTGCGTATTTCCAGATCGAACCTGGTTCGATAAAGACGATGTTCGATGCCATTCCGCACAACGACCTCGTTATCGGGCACCGTTGGCCGCGAGCAGGTGGGGCATTTGAGAGGATTCGTCGCAGAACGTTTCATTTTCTCCTGCGCAGCCTGAGCGGCGAGGAGTACAGGGACCTTGGCTGTGCAGTTCGCCTGTTTCGTCATGCATTGATTGACGAAATAAACTTGTACGGCGACCAACACCGCTTCTTCCCGGTGCTGGCAAGTCGCCAGGGCTTTCGCGTCGCGGAAGTGGATGTGCAGCAATCACCTCGCGACGAGTTTCGCGGCAAGTATCGCTTGCGGGAGTATCTGCACCGCCTGCTTGATATTGTGACGATTTTTTTCCTGGTGCGGTTTACGAAAAAGCCACTGCGATTTTTCGGCATGGTTGGCAGTGTGGTGTTCGCGGTGGGCGGACTCGTAGTCCTGACCCTGGTGATTCAGAGACTGTTTTTCGACGTGGGCCTCGCAGATCGACCCGCATTGTTGCTAGGCTCACTTTTTCTTGTGCTGGGCGTGCAGATCTTCGCGTTGGGCCTCGTTGGCGAGCTTATTATTTTCACGCATGCAGGTAGCATGAAAGAATACACGATTGCGGAGATTGCGCCTGCCACGAATGATGTGGAAGAAAGTCGCAAGGCTAAAGTTAAATGAAAACCAATATTTACCAGGGCATCATCTCACTATTCGTGGGATCGGTACTTTTGTTGCAAGCCATTATCTCGATTGCACCGGTTTTCGGCGGCACGTCGGGATCCAGGTATTGGCCAATTCTTGGCTATGCCATGTACAGCCGTTCTTATAGTGAAGGCGATTTCGTCGATATTTATCGACTGCTGGAGGGGGTTGCCGAAGATGGCACGATCATCCCCATTCCGAAGGAGTCGCTCGGCCTGCACCTTTGGCATTATCGCAACCTCGTGCGAGATTTACAGCAGGGTCGCAAGGGCGCATTCGAACATTTGTTCAGCAAATTGCCGCCTGGCACGGATATTGTGGAAATTCGCGTGAAGAGTTTTCCGGTTGCTGTGACTCGAGATGGTCCCGTGGAAAAGGACTCAGTGGTCCTTGCAACCTTTCCGGTACCGAATCGATTTAGGGTGCACCAATGAGCTGGCTGCGGCGATGGAATGACTTCTGGTTTCAGCCCGGGCATAGTTTTGATCTGGCGTTCATACGCCTGGTGCTCGTCGGCTTGCAGTGTTTCGTCCTGCTCAGCTACAGCTTTCCGGCACTAACCTATGCACTAAGCCTGCCGGAGTATCTTTATGAGCCGCGGATTGTGACGAGACTCCTGATGCCTTGGGCTGCGCACACCATGCTTGATTCCTCTGTTGTGCTCGGCATGTTTTGGATAGCATTTTTATTCGGCCTGACATCCTTCCTCGGTTTGTTTACCAATTTCAGCCTGCTGGTGTTCGCTTTCCTGAATATACTGTTACAGGCATTCATCTATTCATTCGGCGATGTGCACCACCCGGAAGCCGTCATGATGCTGGCGCTAGTCGCCCTGGCGTTGAGCCCAAGTGGCCGCGTACTGAGCATCGATGCCTGGTGGCGTGCACGGCGGCAACGGGATCCCGCGCAATTGATCCCGCTACTCGACCACATGACACAGTACGCACGCTGGCCAATTGTTTTCCTGCAGTGCTTTTTCCCTCTCATGTATCTTTCGGCTGTTGTGTCAAAACTCACCAAGGGAGGATTTGACTGGGCCAATGGAATTTCGCTGCAGTACTACATGATCCTGGAAGCGCACAAGAACGATAGTGCGCTGGCACTCTACGTATCCCAGTTCCATTATTTGCTGAAATTTGCCGAATACATTGTGCTGACGTTTCAGGCTACGTTTTTTCTCATTCTTTTCTTTCCACGACTTAAGTGGATATACCTTCCACTTGGCATCATATTTCACACTGTTATTTATGTAACACTGCGCGCACCATTTCCCCAGTGGATTGCGATGTACATTGTCTATATTCCGTGGGCATTGGCATTCACGTGGCTTGCGCAGAAAAAAGTGTCGGACTCAGCGCAGCTGTCGCCGTAGGTTCAGGTCAGCCGTACCACTATATTTGCCCGGGTTAGCGAGCGTGGAAGCAGAACTCCCAGAAAATTCGACTTATCTTGTTTACGATGGCGATTGTCCCGTATGCAGCGCGTATGTGCGGGTAACCCGATTGCGTGATTCCGTCGGCAATGTCGAGGTAATCAATGCCCGCGATGGCGGTGTGGTCGTGGAGAAGATCGTGGCAGAAGGGCTCGACCTCGACGAAGGAATGGTGCTCTGGTACGCGGGGCGTTTTTATCACGGAGCGGATTGCATTCATATGATGGCGTTGCTGAGTTCGCCGTCCGGCGTGTTCAATCGAATAAACGCAGCTGTATTTCGCTCCCCCACAGTAGCGCGCAGGCTCTATCCTGTGATGCGTTTTGGCCGTAATTTGCTGCTCAGGATGCTGGGTCGCTCGCCCCTGGAGCTGCAGCGTCATTAAAGAGAAAAAGCAAGGCATCCTCATCATTGTCGAGAACCTGCCGTCGCCATTCGACCGCCGCGTCTGGCAGGAAGCCACAACACTCGCGGCGGCGGGCTACGTGGTTTCAATTATTTGTCCCACCGGCAAAGGCTACGAAAAAACCTTCGAAATTATTGATGATGTGCATATTTACCGGCACCGCTTGCCGCTGGAGGCGGAATCGGCAGCGGGCTACGCGCTCGAATACGGTGTGGCGTTATTCTGGGAGTTCGTACTCGCCTGGCGCGTGCTGCTGACGCGCGGATTCGATGTAATCCAGGCCTGCAATCCGCCCGATACGATATTTCTTGTGGGCGGTTTCTTTCGCCTGTTTGGCAAGAAGTTCGTCTTCGATCACCACGATATCAACCCGGAACTTTACGAAGCGAAGTTTGGTCGCCGGGACTTTTTCTACAAAGTCATGCTGGCACTGGAACGCTGGACATTCCGGACGGCTCACAGGTCCATTGCAACCAATGAGTCCTACCGAAAAATCGCGATCGAGCGCGGAGGCATGCGGGCCGGGCAGGTACATGTTGTGCGCAGCGGGCCACGGCTTGATCGTTTGCGCATCCTGCCGGCGGTGCCGGCGCTGAAGAACGGCCGGGACTACCTTGTCGGCTATGTTGGAGTCATGGGAGAGCAGGAAGGTATCGATTACCTGCTGCGCGCGGCACGCAAAATAATCTTTGAGCTTGGCCGTACCGATATTCACTTCGGGCTGGTTGGTGGCGGCACCTCGTTCGAGAAGCTGCAAGCTTATGCCGTGGAATTGGGCGTGGCGGACTTCGTCACGTTTACCGGTCGTGTGCCGGACCAGCAAATGCTCGAGATGTTGAACACCGCCGATGTATGCGTCAACCCGGATGTCGCCAACGAAATGAACGACAAGTCAACCATGAACAAGATCATGGAGTACATGGCGCTGAAAAAGCCGATTGTGCAATTCGACCTGACAGAGGGACGGTTTTCCGCACAGGATGCGTCACTTTATGCCGCAGAAAATGATGTTGATGATTTTGCGGCGAAGATCATCGAACTGATTGACGACCCCGCCCTTCGCGAGCGCATGGGCCAGTTCGGCTATGAACGGGTTGTGAGCGAATTGTCCTGGGAATACGAGGCGCCGAAACTGCTCGCAGTCTACGAACAGTTATTCGCGAACGGGTAGGTGTACCGGCGGCAAAGTTCTGTGCCGCTCATGTGAGCGAAAACCGGTCCGTTCGGCCGTCGCTGATGACCCGAACAGATGTCGCATCCAGTTCTATGGATGGCGCTGAATCGGTCGATTTCCTGCCTGGCCGCAACACGCTTGCAATGACGAGCGGCAGTGCGGCATTGCCCCGCAACGACAGGGTCGGTGCCGCGGATTTTTGGCCCGAATTGACGGAGCGCCAGCCCTGGATCGGATCGTCGCTGCCGCAAACTACCCCGGCCGACAAATTGCCATTTGTAGCAAATGCAATCTGGAACGTCAGGCTGGGCGGGGCACAGAGCGTGGCGGCCCCCGGCGCTTGCAGCACGATACTGATATCGTCCGGGCAATGAAAATTCACCTCGATGTCGTGCGTGCCCTGGCCCGTTACATTGTCCACGATCAGCCAGTACTGGTCGCGTACGAACCAGATCCGGCGCCGGTGCGTCACGGGCTTTGCGAGACGTTCGTAGCCGTCGTGCGAGCCATCAAAAAACTCGATGTCGCCATCGGTGCGCCAGGTTTGGCAATGTGCGCGGGCCAGGGGGGCCGCGCGCCGGCTGTCCAGCAAGACGGTTTGGTCCAAACCGTCAACTGTAATCGTATTGTGTGAACGTGTGCCGCGGAAATAGCGGCGCCAGTCCCAGGGCGCATGAGTGCTGTACACACCGGAGTCGACCAGCCAGGGTCGGCCGGCTGCGAACAACTCGAAAGCGAGGGCATCGGCGTGTCCATGATGAGGATCGGAGGCCAGACCGAACGGTCCGCAATCGATTGCCAGGTACATCGCTTCGTGCCGGTCACTGCCGCTTTGCATGAGGTAGTAGCCGCCGTCGGGAAATGCGCGGCTCTTGAGCGGCAGCCGTGCGGCCGGCTCAATCGGGAGCGTAGCAAGGCGCCAGTGTTCGGACTCACGGACATCAGCAATTTCGGGCAGGGACCGAGGCGAGGAAAATACTACAGGCCCTGCGCGAGCAGCCGAAAAGCGCGCATAGGTGTCCTCCTGCGCCGAATCACCAAACAACGGCAACAAGCCATCGGGGCGCGTGATACTCGATTCAAAGTCAACCATGCGCCTGATTTTCTCCTCGATGTCTTGCGGCAAGGGACGCTTGTTCAGGCGGTAGAGCAGTAACAGCTCAAGCAATTCTCCGGCAATGACACGATGGTAGTGAGTGGACATTTCACCGTGCACGCCGTCCGCAAGAACCTGGTTTCTGACCTCGCGAAACAGCAGACGCTCGCCGCGCGCGAGCCACTTCGGCGCATCGTGAAACCCGGGAAACAGCAGGCCACCAAGAACCAGTGCCTTGGTTTCGAGCAGCAGATGATTGTTACGCGCATGGAGTTCGAGGTTGGCGGCGAGGAATGTGCAATGCATGCCGATGCCATCCAGCAGTGCGCCACGCAGCGTGTCCCGCATGCGGGTGCAGTCCTCGAACAGGAAGTACGCCCAGCTCCAGCTATTGATACGAAATCCGACTTCAAATGCGCTGGACCAGTTTGGCGCGTCGACGGCGGGCGGGTTCTTGGCGATCCAGTCGCCGAGTAGCGCTGCGAAAGCCCGGGCAAAGCGGTTGTCGCGCGTGTATTGCCAGGCTCGCCCAAGAGTCTCGAAGTACGCGTGTCGGTTCAGGTCCCAGCGCCAGTCCTTGTTGTCGTCGGGCGCTGCGGTCCAGTCGATATTGGCGCCGAGTTCGATCAGGTCTGAGCCGCGGAATGCGAAGCGATGTTCACATACCTGCTTTGCTGCGGCAATCGTTTGTTGCCGCTCGCTTGCCCGGATACGTTCGCGAACAGTGTCCAGGGTGCTCGTGGTAAAAAAGAACCGCGGGCCTTGAGATCGCGTCGCGTTCGTCGTCCCGTCTGATCGTCGAGCCGTGTAGTCCGAGCGGAACGTACGCTGTCGCAGGCGGGCCGTGCGCCAGCGGAGATACGCGAAATGATAAGCGGGTCCGCGTGCAAGGAAATAGCGCAACGAGGCGAGCTTGTTGTGCAGCTTGTTCAAACCGGCGTCATCGCGTGGCAAGCACGGTATTGACCGTGTCGGTATAGGTCCTGGCAACGGCTGCCGTGCTGAACTGATCCAGGTACCCGGAGTCACGCAATTCTCGGATGTTGGTTTTAAAATAGTCTTGCGAATCGAGAAGCAACGCGATGCCGTCGGCAATGGACCGGATCGAGTCCGGATCAACCGCAATGGACACATCCAAGTCGGTGAAGTAACCGTCAACACCGGCATTGCGACTGTGCAGGAAGGGAATACCGGCCTGCAGCGCTTCCACGTATACCATGCCGAAGGTTTCGCGCCTGCTCGGCAAGACGAGCGCGGCGTAATCGGGCAGCCGGTCTGCTATCTCGTTTCGCTCGAGGTGTCCGAGCAATCGGACACGCCCGGGATGTGCCATTTTCTGTATCAACTTGTGCACTGCCGCAAGAGATGCTTCGGGGCCAGTGCCGATGATGTCAAGAGTGAGCTCAGCATTGCTGTCACTGCACGCATCGACGGCCTGCAACAGACCACTGATATTCTTGCGCCGATATTCCTTGAGATGTGCAACGCAAACGAGCCGCGTCGACGTGCCGCTGCCGTGCTGCCCGGTTGCGGCCAACTCGACGATATTCGGTAACAGGCGCACGTGCTCAGGCAGCGAGTCCGGCCACATATCTGAAATTTTGGCACGAGCCCACGGTGCAATAAAAAACACGGCATCGGCGGCCGC
>DDIS01000055.1:36785-65410 GCA_002338615.1 Proteobacteria bacterium UBA1844
TCGGCGGCCGCCAGCGTGTCCCGGTACCAGCGCCGGTAGGTGGGCTTGAAGCGAATCAGTTTTAAGTCCGTGTCGCCGCGGATACTCAAGACGTATGGAATACCGATCTCGGCGGCCAGTGTCCTGCCGAGAGGCCCTTCATAACTCAGCTTGTGACAATGAATGATATCGGGGTTGATATCGTTCTCGCGCAGGATGCATCTCAAGCGACGTGTAAGGCGTGCCAGGAAGTAACGAAGGCCGAGCCCAAACGGCAGCGCAAAAAAGTGCATGGCAAACACGTTGCCATCGTGCCGCACAAGCCCGGAGCGGCCAGGGCGCGAGCTTCGATTCAGCGACAGCACCGTATGCTCGAAATCGTCGGCCGCCGCAACAAGGTTGTTGACCGCCCGGGTCTTCCTGCCCGCGATACTGTCCTGGTAGTCGCAGGAGATATGTAAAATATGTGCCATGTGGCGCCGGTCCCGGATTATTGTCCTGCAGTGGCTGCACTGCGGCGGGTGTGTATGCTACTGGCAACAAGGGGCGACGCAAGCGTTTGTCTGGCTGCCGAACTTCAATTGACACGATGATAGCAAGGAGCCTGAATGCGTGTAGTCATGGCCGGGGATTTTCCCCGGAAGCCCGACGAAATCGGCGGCGGTGTGGAGGCCGTCACCACCTATCTCGCGAATGCCCTGCAGGCGCTGCCGGATATCGAGCTTGAAGCAGTGACGCTCGATCGCTGGGGTGGCGCGGCGCGCAGCGAGATGCAGCGCGATGTAATGGTGCATTTCGTGCCGCTCAGCCGGAGGCCAAGCCGCCTTTCCAACCGGCAGAACGTCCATCGCATGAGCGACAGGATTCGCGCGCTTGCGCCCGACCTGGTCCACGCACAGGTAGCCAACCAATACGCGGCTGCGGCAAAGCACAGCGGATTCCCCTGGGTCTTGACGGCTCATGGAATTCGCCATCTGGAAATGGCGCTGCGCCCCGGACTGCTAAATCGATACAGGGGAGCCATGATCCGCCGTGAAGAGTTTCACCTGATGGCTGCGGCCCAACACCTGATATCGATCAGCCCGTTCATTACCGACGTCTTCAACGCGCATATTTCCGCAACCACCACCCAGATCGATAACCCGGTTGACGGTGCTTTTTTCGATGCATCACGAAATGCGCAGGATGCAAGCCTGCTCTATGTCGGCCGGCTGATTCCACGAAAGGACATCCTGACCTTGTTGAAGGCGTTCGTAATGGTGAAGGAACAAGTGCCGGAAGCCGAGTTGCGGCTCGCAGGCGAGGGCATCACGGGTCTGGAACCGACAGGCTACCCCGCACAGATGATGCGCTTCATCGAACAGCACGGGCTGACTGAGGCAGTCACATTTCTCGGTCAACTCGACGACGCGGCATTGATTGCAGAGTATGAAAAGTGCAGCCTGATGGTCGTATCGTCGATTCTGGAAACTGCGCCGATGGTGATTCTGCAAGCCATGGCAGCAGGTGTACCAGTGGTAAGTACAGATGTAGGGGGCATACGTTATCTCGTGGAACACGATTCTTCCGGCGCGATTGTCGCGGCCGGTGACGCCGCCGCGCTGGGCCGGGAAGTGGTGGCAATTCTCAAAGATCCGGAAAAGTGCCTGCGCTTCGGGCAGCATGCGCGTAGGCTTGCCGAAAGCCGCCTGCGCGCGAGTGACGTTGCAGCCCGGACCCGGGACGTTTATGTCGCGGCCTTGCAGTCGGCCAGCTAAACCTCAAGGAGTAACGGACTGATGGGCGCATTCCTGTACATTCGACGGCCGGCACCAAGCGAGCAGGCCGCTCAAGATTCCGTGGCACAGCGCTCCATTCTGCAGATGCAGTCGCGTGGCCTGCAGCACAAAGCACTGCTTGCGCGTAATGGTTTTGACTTGCACATTTACTCCAAGCGACGCTTTGAAACCGAAAACGTTCTCGAATTCGAGAACGGTAGTTTCATCGTCGCAACAGGCACGCTTATCTACCGCAATCGAATCGGCAATGCTGCTCTTGCCGCGTTATTCGAAGACTTCACGCGTGAACGCCTGACGTTTGAGAATGCGCTTGGCCATTTCGCGGTGTGGATCTACCACGCAGGCCGCCTGAGCCTGTTCACAGATTATCAGGGCATGTACCAGGTCTACCGGGATGAAACCTGGGGCCTCATATCCAGTTCCTTTCTTGCGGTGCATGCCGCGTGCAAGACACGCACGCCCAGTGCGCAGGAAATTTACGAATACCTGTGTTTTTCCCACTACTACGGCAACCAGACGATTATCAAGGAAGTCTCCCGGCTTGATGAGCGCTTTATCCATCAACTGGTCCCCGGGCATTCGGAAACTCTGAAACGAATCCGTTTACCCGAATTTGATCCGCAAGCAGATTTCGACGCCCAGGTCGAGCGCACGCATGAGCTGCTTGGCAATTATTTCGGTGCGTTGGCGGCTGCTTTTGGCAATGATCAGTCGCTGGGGCTTACCGGCGGCTACGACAGTCGCTTGACGCTTGCCTGCCTGCGTCATTGTGGCGTCAGCCCACGGGTGTATGTGCAGGGCCCCGACAGCTCCATTGATGTCCGGATCGCGAAGGCAGTTGCTGCCGCGGGAAACTTCAAGATAGACCACGAACCGGATGCAGCAATGCCTGCATTCACCCGCGATGAATTTGCGGCCCGTTTGCAATCTGCCTACCATTATATTGACGGCTTTAATCCTGCCGGCCTGTTCAACAGCTGGTCGCTTAGCGCCAACGAGCGCAGCCGGGTGCCGCGACCGGAGCGGCTGCGTTTGTACGGTATGGCGGGCGAGATTTACCGGCGCAATCTGCCGCTTGCAAACCGCCCATGCACTATTGAGAGGTTTCTTACGGTGCAGGCCGACAAAGCAGATTACTCGTCATTCACAGACTCTTTTGACAAGCGCGGGTTTTTCCGGGCTGTTGGCGCCAAGAATGTGGCTGCGATGCAGCTGGACGCACGTCGCTTGACGCCGGAGCAAACCGAACTCAGCTACCCGCATTTTCGCCTTGCGAGGAACTCCGGCTGGCAAATGAGTGCGCAGAATGAACGAGCGCATGCGCTCGTTCCTTATGGTGAGCCGGCATTGAGCTACGCCAGCGGCGGCATCCGGATGGAATTTCGTGATCTTGGGCGCTTTGAAGCGGCGCTCATTCAGCGTGCAGACCCGGTTCTCGCGGCAGTAACGTCTGCCTACGGGCATGCTTTCAGTGAAGCGCCCGGACTAAAAAGGCGCTTGCGTACGAGCTTGTTACGCGCGGTTCCGGTGGCCGCACGTCCGTTGATGTATCGACTTCGAGCCAAGCGGCGACAGCCGCCTGATCGAGCGATATTTCAGCGGGCCGACTACCTGTCCGCAATTTTTCCCGATGGGTTCCCGCACGTGCGGCCGCTGGTTAACGTAAACGAAATAAAAGATGCGGCAATGCTAAGCCGTGCACTGACGGTGGAATTGATCCTGGACGGACGGTTCGCCTGCCAGCCTGCCTGATGTCGCGGCAACGAAACCGCTGAACACAACGCGTCCGCAACGCACGCCCGCCAAGGGGTGCGAACAAATCTCGTCGCTGGCATCCGAAAACAAGACTTGCTTCACGGTTTTTGACATCCACGGCGTCACAATGTGACCTAACGATAAGTCTTTCTGCGGCCAAGGATGACGGCGAAAGAGGCGACAAATCGTTTATAATCAACAATTTAGGAAATTATACTAAAGTGTTGATGAATTAGGAATTTCAGATACAGAAAGGCAAACCGATCGAAAGGTCGGGACGCAAAGCCACCGGTTTACGGGCTATGAGCCTATGACAGCGGGGTTGCCGGTTTGATCATCGTGTTGCGAGCTAAGTACCTTCTATATAGTCCACGCGACCATCGTCAAATACGTTAATTAGCCCTGTTTTAACGGCTGCGTTCACGATTAAAGTGCGCTAGTTTTTATCTGCGCGTCGACGGTTTGGCCTTGCTGATACAAGAGCAGGAGCCATTTGGATGAAGGGAACTCGTCGCGTCGCGTACGGCATGATTGCCGCCATCAGCAGCATCGTACTCGGCGGCTGTCTGTCGAAGGGGGAGGCAGATGATCCGTACGGATTGTTCGTTGTAGAGCACAAGCAGGAAGTTTCAATATCCGGCAGTGTTGGCGACGGCCCGCTGGCAAATTCCGATCTCAGTGTGTCGGCGGTCGACGGTAACTCCCTGGCCGAGGGCAAGAGTGACGAGAAAGCCGGCTACTCAATGACATTCTACGCACCGGTCAAGGGCTATCCATTAATTATTACAGCGTCGGGCGGCAAGGATCTCGTTACCAATCGCGCACCGGATTTTGCGCTGCAGGGTGCGGTTATTTCATCCAGCGCAGTTGCGACCGCCAATATCAACCCGTTTTCAACGCTGGCGATCGAGATGGCCAAGGATCTGAACGGTGGCCTGACGACCGCGAATCTCGCGCGCGCGGAAGAGGTAGTCACCGTAGCGCTAAACAGCGGGCTCTCCACGCTGGTCGATTCCGGTCCCATCGCAACTCCTATCGACGAAAGAAATATTGCCGAAATCGTGATGGCTTCCGAAACCCTCTCCGAAATCATCAGGCGTAGCAGCGACGCATTGAACTCGGCGGGAGAAGCAACGACTGCTGAGCGAGTCATCGAGTCACTTGGTGCGGACCTCATCGACGGAGTCATTGAAGGTAACGGTGGCGCGCGCGCCGATGGAAGAATCTCGGCCGCGGTAATTGCCGCGAGTGCCCAGGTGTTGCTCGAATCCATGAGCCACACGTTGCATGTCGATGGCATTGATGCAACAGACGGTATGCAATATGCGATCAGCGTTGTATCGCCCAATCCGGCTGAGCCGGCATTGAGTACCATGACACCGGGCACCGAGATGGTGGAGCAGTGGAAAGCGGCTTTGTTCGCCGTCGCGTCGGTCAGCGATGACCCGGATATTTTACAACTGGCCGCCGCGGCCGATGGCGTCGTGCCGGGCATGGCTGCGGCAGATATCCGGGCAATGATCTCCGATAGCCATCGCAGTGCGCTCTACCAGGCGTTGAACAAGATCGCGGCTGGGCCGCCATCGATGGTTGCCGCAGTCAATTCAGTAGCGCGCACGGGCGGCGGGCAGATTGTGACTGCCAACCGGGCGCCGACAATTTCCGGAAGCCCGCAAAAATCGATTCGCATTGGAGAGCAGTACGATTTCCAGCCGAAAGTCAGCGACCTGGATGGAGATGAGTTGAGTTTCAGCGTTCAGGGCAAGCCAGGCTGGCTGAAATTTGAAACGAAAACAGGCCGCTTGTCGGGCGCGCCGACCAACGCTGACACAGGCGTGCACGCGGGCATCATCGTTTCCGTGTCGGATGGGCAGGCCAGCAGTAATGTTGGACCATTTTCAATTACGGTCGCGGGTGCAGATTCGGCGCCGAGAATTTCCGGATCGCCGCCTGCGGACGCAATCGTTGGCGTGCGGTACCAGTTCAAGCCGACAGCAAGCGACCCGAACGGCGGTCCCATGCGCTTCTCGATCGAGAACAAGCCGACCTGGGCGAATTTCGATGTCCTGACGGGTTTGCTTGCGGGTACGCCCGGAGAAAGTGACGTCGGCGCGGACCGGAACATAAGGATTTCAGTCACCGATGGCCATTCCACTGCGTACCTTGCGGCGTTCAGTATCGAAGTGAAGTCGGCGGGCAAATCCGCCGGCCGAGTAACGGTCAGCTGGACTCCGCCGACGCGCAACGAGGACGGTACCGTGCTCAAGAACCTGGCAGGCTACCGTATCTACTGGCGCAAAGAGGCCGCAACGTTCAATGATTCAATGATGATCGGCAACGCCAACGTTACGCATGTGCAGATTGATGACCTGGTACCCGGCAAATACGAAATTGTCGTCACGGCGTTCAATGACCTTGGTACAGAGAGCAGGTTCTCGAATATGGTCAGCAAGGTTGCTGACTAGTGTCGTGCGCGAATTGGTCGTACAGGGCCTAGGTTTGCGACTGCAGGTAGTTCTGCACGCCTATTTTTTCAATCAGCCCGAGCTGGGTCTCCAGCCAGTCGATGTGTTCTTCTTCTGACTCGAGAATATTGTCGAATAGTTCGCGACTGACGTAATCCTGCACGCTTTCGCAACTGGCTATCGCCTTGCGCAGATCCTTGACGCCATCCAGTTCCATAGCCAGGTCGCACTTGAGGGCTTCCGGTGCATCTTCGCCGATGCGCAAACGACCGAGGTCCTGCAGATTGGGCAGCCCCTCGAGAAACAGGATGCGTTCAATAAGTGCGTCCGCGTGTTTCATTTCGTCGATGGACTCGTTGTATTCCTGCTCGCCGAGTTTGCCGAGACCCCAGTCCTTGAACATGCGCGAATGCAGGAAGTACTGGTTGATTGCCGTCAACTCATTTTTCAAGACTCGGTTGAGATGCTCGAGAACTGCTTTATCGCCCTGCATGGCGTTTCTCCGCTTGGCCGTGGGCCGTCACGGGCCATGATATAGCGCGAGGAATGTACTGCAAGTTATTCCGCTCGAGTGCCGCGGAATGCTTCAGTGAGCGGATAATTTGCGCTGCTTCGTTACGCCAGTTGCGGGCGGTAAAGGCGCGGCAGGGGGTAGGGCGAATGTGACGGCTTTTGAGTGGCATCACGGAGCACGTCGAGAGCGATCTCCCTGCATGAGCCGCAGCCGGCGGCAAGGCCCAGCTCCCGCTGCAACGTCCCGAGATCCGCGCTGCCGGTTGCCGCGGCGTCACGAATTTGCTGCTCGGTTATCGCATTGCAGATGCAGACGTACATTGATGAGCCCGGTGCTTTGAACTGGCTGTATTCAAACCTAAATGCGAATGATTGTCAATACGATTATGTCACATATTGCACCCGTGACGAGCTGCAGGAACTCATCCGGCCTCAGCGAGTGGCGGCTGTACACGGGTCCCGGGTCCGGCCACAATCGCGATACCATGCGCTGCGACAAGCCGAACACCTTCAGCGCAGGTCCGGTCAGCAAAGGATTTCAGGCATGCATGACTTATTCGATCTTGCGGGAAAAGTGGCGCTCGTTACGGGCGGTTCCCGAGGCATCGGCGAGATGATTGCCGAGGGTTTCGTCAATAGTGGCGTAAAGACCTATATCTCGGCGCGCAAGGCCAAGGCCTGCGATGCAACAGCAAGGCGGCTTTCCGCAAACGGCACCTGCGTCTCGATCCCGGCCGATTTGTCCACAATGGACGGTGTTGCCCATCTCGCGAAAGAGTTTGGCAGGGCGGAATCCCGGCTCCACATCCTGGTCAACAACGCCGGGGCAGCCTGGGGTGCGCCGATCGATGAGTTCCCGGAATCGGGCTGGGATAAAGTGATGGACATCAATGTAAAAGGACCCTTTTTCTTGACCCAGGCCTTGTTGTCCCTGTTGGAGGCGGCCGCAAGCGCGGCGGATCCGGCGCGTATCATCAACGTGGGATCAATCGACGGCCTGAACGTAAGCCGCATGCCAACCTACTCCTACGGGCCCAGTAAAGCGGCTGTGCATCACCTGACGCGCACCCTCGCGACGCATCTCGCACACCGCCACATCACGGCGAATGCAATCGCGCCAGGCCCGTTTCCCAGCCAGATGATGGCGCATACACTAAAGACTCAGGGTGAAAAAATTCGCAACGCAGTGCCGCTTGGCAGAATCGGCGAGCCGGCTGATATGGCCGGTACGGCAATCTACCTCGCGTCGAAGGCGGCCGCCTACGTAAGCGGCGCCGTGATTCCCGTCGATGGGGGAATCGTTGCCGCGGCTGGCACGCTGTAGCGGGGAGCGGCCGAATGTGACCCGCCCCCTGCAATGTGCGCCCGTCTCGTGGCACCATTGGCTGACCACGAGACGGATAATTGCAGTGAAATGAGTGACCCCAGTCGAAAGCTCCTGATCGTCGAAGACGATCCCGGCCTGCTCAGTCAGCTCAAATGGTGTTTCGAAGACTTCGATGTCTATACGGCTACGGATCGCGAATCCGCGATTGCCGAATTACGCCGACACGAACCCGCTGTCGTATTGCAGGACCTCGGCTTGCCGCCTCTTCCGGAAGGTGTCGAGGAGGGTCTTGCCACGCTCAATGAGACTTTGAAACTTGCACCACACACCAAAGTGATTGTCGTTACGGGCAACGGCGACCAGGAAAACGCACTGTCGGCGGTCGCGCAAGGTGCCTACGATTTTTACGAAAAGCCCGTTGATACGGACACGCTCAAGTTACTCGTCGATCGCGCGTTCAATATGTCGGAACTCGAAGCTGAGAATCGTCGCCTGCAGTTCAAGGTCAATGATTCGCCGCTCGATGGCATCGTTGCGGCGAGCGAAGGCATGCTGGCGGTCTGCAAGATGATCGAGAAAGTTGCGCCCACAGACGTCACGACCTTGCTGCTGGGCGAATCCGGCACTGGCAAGGAACTATTGGCACGCGCACTGCATCGACTCAGCCCGCGTTCCGAGGCTAGCTTTGTCGCGATAAACTGCGCGGCAATCCCGGAGAACCTGCTCGAGTCGGAATTGTTTGGTCATGAAAAAGGCTCGTTCACCGGCGCGCACAAGCAGACCCTCGGCAAAGTGGAGCTCGCAAATGGCGGTACGCTGTTTCTCGATGAGATTGGCGACATGCCGATGTCGCTGCAGGCCAAGCTGCTAAGGTTTTTGCAGGAACGCGTGATCGAGCGTGTTGGCGGGCGACAGGAGATTCCAGTGGACGTGCGCGTGGTATGTGCGACCAACCAGAAACCCGAGAGCTTGATCGCGGAGAATCTCTTCCGTGAGGATCTCTATTACCGTATTGCTGAAATTACGATCAACATTCCGCCTTACAGGGATCGGGAAGAAGGTCGCCTGATACTGGCCCGCACGCTGCTGCAGAAGTATTGCGAGAAGCAGAAGCGTGCGCTGAACGGCTTCAGCGAGGATGCCGTGCAGGCCATCGAAGCCTATTCCTGGCCCGGCAACGTGCGCGAGCTGGAAAACAAGATCAAAAGCGCAGTCATTATGGCCGACGGCAAACTTGTTACTGCAATCGATCTGGGCCTGGCTGCCGGCGACGAACTGGCGGACTCGCTGAACCTGCGCGAGGTGCGCCAGCGGGCCGAGTCAAAAGCGATTCGGGTCGCGCTGACAAAAAGCTATGGAAATATTTCAAAAGCTGCGGAATTACTCGGTATTACGCGCCCGACTTTGTACGACATGCTGAACAAGTACGGACTGTCAGCCGACGGCTACTCCAAGAAAGCAGCAAATTAGCGAGATCCCGGCTGTTGCGTCCGGGCTAGCGGGATTTGAACTGATCCGGGTTCAGATCATGGCGCGACAGCAGTTTGTAAAAATCCGTGCGGTTGCGCTTTGCGAGCCGTGCAGCCTGGCTTACATTGCCCATGGTTATCTGCAGAATCTGCGACAGGTAATTGCGCGTAAATTCGTCTCGCGCATCAGTGAACGAGAGCAGCTTGCCCGCGTGTTCGCCAAGGCTTTGCTGCACCAGTTCGGCACTGATAACCGGTGAGCGCGACAAAGCGACATTCTGCCGAACGACGTTCGAAAGCTGCCGTATATTGCCGGGCCATTCGGCTGTAACCAGCATTTCGACGGCTTCAGGTGCGTACACTTTTCGTTCCTGGCCCGCTTCGCGTGCGATGACTTGCAGGAAATGTGCGACCAGCAGCGGGATGTCTTCGCGCCGGTCATCGAGAGAGGGCAACTTGATGTTAACGACGTTCAGGCGGTAGTAAAGATCCTCGCGAAAACCGCCTTTTTTCAGCATGTCCTGCAGGTCTCGATGCGTTGCGGAAATTACCCGCACATCCACGTCGAGCGCATCGTTACCGCCGACCGGGCGAACCTGGTTTTCCTGCAATACGCGCAGCAGTTTGACTTGCAAACGCATCGGCATGTCGCCAATTTCGTCGAGCAGCAAGGTGCCGCCCTCGGCTGACTGGAACAAACCCTTGTGGCTGCGGGTCGCGCCTGTAAACGCGCCTTTTTCGTGACCGAACAATTCCGACTCGAGCAGGTTCTCGGCCATCGCGCTGCAGTTGATTGCGACGAATGGCTTGCTCTTGCGGGGGCTCGCGTTATGCAGGGCCTGTGCAAGCAGTTCTTTGCCGGTACCCGACTCGCCCGAAATCAGTACGCGGGCGTCTGTCGCCGCGACCATGCGCGCCTGGTTGAGTACCTCTTTCATGCCCTGGTTGCGTGTGATGATGCCCGTGGCCCAGTCTTCTTCGAGATCCGCGGAGCCGGACACCTTGAGTGCTTTCTCGACCGTACTCATCAACTCATCCTTGTCGATGGGCTTGGTCAAAAAGCCGAATGCACCTCCTTGCGTTGCCGTGACTGCATCGGGGATTGTGCCGTGTGCGGTGATGATGACAACGCGAAGACCGGGCGACCGGGTCTGCAGTTCCTTGAGCAGTCCGATGCCATCCATCTTGTCCATACGAAGGTCTGAAATGACGAGGTCAGGCGTGAACCGGCTCAGTTTCGCCAGTGCGTTCTGCGCGCTGTCAACGGCTTCGACTTCATATCCTTCAGCGCGCAATCGGATGGAGAGCAGGCGCAACAGCCCGGGGTCGTCGTCGACCAGTAAAATCTTGCCGGTGGGTTTGGAAGTCATCGGGTGCTTGCGATTGATTCTTGCAAATCTTAAGGACAAGGGTAGTGCCTTGTCCCGTCAGGGGCAAGGTAATCCTTTCATAAATAAGCACTTGTCGCGATATTGCGACTGTTGCGCAATGGCGAACCGCGGTTACTGTCCCTGTTCGCGAATCGAGCGTTCGATGTTGGTGATGGCTTCCAGTTTCTCTTCGGCCTCGGCGAGCTGGTTGCGCAGTTGCCGATTCTCGGCCTCGACACCAGCCAGTCGCTGACTGACGGCCTGTTCCTCGGTACGGTCCTGTCGCGAAGTTGACGAGGACTCACGCAGCCGCCATACCTCGGACGCAACGACCAACTGTTGCTCAACCGAGCCAAGGTATATATGCGCGAGCGCGATTTCGGATGGCGTCATCAGAGTGGTTTGCGTGAGCACCTCACGCAGCAGGCTTTGCGACTGTTGCAAATCCGTCCCGCTGTGCCCGGGTGTCGCGAGCACCAGCGCATAGCGCAGATTAGTCGAGGGGCCCGGCGTGAGAGTCGCGCGCGATTTTGCATCCGCAAAAATCTCAGCCTGGGTCGCAGGATCACCCGTCGCGAGCATATCGAGCTCGCGCAGGTAGTCATCGGCATTGGGTGCGCCGGGGCTTACCGGTTCCGCCGAGCGCGTGCTTTTGCCCGGTGTCACACGATCGAGCCAGCTGGAGGTCGGTGCGCAGCCAACAAAGCTCGCGACAGCGAGTACTGTCACTGTTATCTGCACCGCTTTTTTCAAACCTTCATGCATTCGCTGCTAATTTCTCTTTCAGTATGGCCTGCTGTTGCGGGATCTCGATGCGAAAGTGCGCACCCGCATTCGCGCCATCGTTGATCAGTGTTACGGCGCCATCGTGTGCCTGGACACATTCCATGACGACCGACAGCCCGATACCCGTGCCGGCCACCTGGCCGCCTTGTTCGCGGCGTCCCTGGAAGAACGCATCGAATATCCGCGGACCCTCATCTTCCGGTATTCCCGGGCCGGTGTCTGCGAACTCGATTACAAAACTCCTGCTCTCGCGCCGGGCGCGGATGGTTACAAAACCGCCTTTTGGCGTGAACTTGATCGCATTTGACAGCATATTGTCGAGTACCGTGCGTATTTTGTCCCGGTCGGCGTTGACGATTACGTCCTCGACGTCGAGCCGCAGCTGGATATGACCCACTTTCAGCGCCAGCCGCTGCTCTTTGGCGACCGAAATGACCAGTACGCGCAGTGGGAAATCCGACAGCGTCAGGACTTCGTTCTTGGTCTGCCAGGCGCTGAAGCTGAGCAGGTTCTCGATCAGATGTTGCAGTTTCAGGCCATTCATCCTGAGGATGTCGGCCACCTCGTGTTGTGGTGGGTCGAGTTCACCCAGCGTGCCATCGAGCAGTAGTTCCGTACCCTCCCGGATACTTGCCAGCGGCGTCTTCAGTTCGTGCGACATGTGTCTCAAAAAGCGGTTTTTTTCCTGTGCAAGGTCGAGTAGTCGAATACGCAGCCACTCCAGCTGCCTGCCCAGTTTTTCGAGATCGGAAGGCCCTTTGATGGCGATGGGTTTCGAGAATCCGCTCTGACCAAGCTGATCGATGGCCTTGTCGATCTGGCGTATGGGCCTTGCGACCAGCAAAATAAAGAATAGCACGAGCACCACGGTGCCCGGGACCAGCGCCGCCACCTGCCAGGCCGAAATCCGCTGTGCTTCGCGGGTACTCGCTTGCAATGATCTCAGTTCGCTTTCGACGTAGCGACCCAGGTCGCCAGTCAGGCGCGACGTATCCTGCTTCAGTTCTGCGAACATCGCGATTGCGCGGTCTGTATCGGCTGCGGTGAGGCCTGGTCTCGCGAGCTGTGCCACGATTGCAGCGGCCTTGCTCGCCACCGTGTCGATCATCACTTCGGCCCCTGCCGATTGTGCCAGGGGTCGCATGGCTTCCAGTCTTTCGTAGACCGTGCCCAGGTCCTGCTGCAGCAATTGCAGGGCATCGGCATTTTTCAAAACTACGTACTGGCGTGCAACCCGCTCCAGGGACCCGATGCGTTCGGCCAGCAAGCGGTTGTTGTCGGCTGCCGCCACGCCGGTAAATACGAGGCGCTCGCTTTGTTCTGCCAGGCGGTCGAGGCTGAACAGTGCCCAGAGTACCGACAAAAGCAGCGGCAGGGCGACAATGCCGAAGCCGACCAGTATCAGTCCGTTAAGCGATCTTGGGCGGCGAAAAGTCATTTCGGCAGTTTAGCATTGGGTGCTTGTTTTGCGTCAGGTCGCCCGGGCCCGGGTCATTAACCGGGCCAATACGCGCTGGGATCACCGGCCGCAATTTTACGTTCCCAGGCGAGGCTGGTGCGGACAATCGTGTCCAGGTCGTCGAATTTCGGGGTCCAGCCCAGCGTATTGCGAATGCGCGTGGCAACGGCAACCAGTTCTGGCGGGTCGCCCGCACGGCGGGGCTCCTCAGTGATCGTAAGCGCTGTACCGTTGGCCTCGCTGACTGCATCCAGGACTTCCCGTACGCTGTAGCCATGTCCGTAACCACAATTCAGCGTGGTTGACTCGCCACCGTCACGCAGATACCTGAGCGCGTCGATGTGCGCCGTCGCAAGATCCTCGACATGGATATAGTCGCGCAATCCCGTACCGTCCGGCGTCGGGTAGTCGGTGCCGAAAATTGACACCCGCTCTCGCTTGCCGACAGCGGCCTCACAGGCCACCTTGACCAGCAGCGTGGCGAGCGGCGTCGACTGGCCGATGCTCCCGCCCGGCTCACAACCGGCGACATTGAAGTAGCGCAGCACCACGTAGTTCGGTCCGCCTGCGATGCCAAGGTCGCGCAGCATCCATTCGGTCATCAGTTTCGATGTGCCATAGGGATTGATAGGCACTGTGGGTGAATCTTCGGCCGCTTTACCGCCGGGTGGCAAACCGTAAACAGCGGCGGTGGAGGAAAAAACAACATGTCTGACACCGTGCCGGTGCGCCACTTCAAGCAGCGTACGGCTATTGGCCGTGTTGTTGCGATAGTACTTCAAAGGATCGGCGACAGACTCGGGAACAATCGTGTGTGCCGCGAAATGCATGAGCGTGTCGATATCGTGGGCCGCAAAAATCGATTCCAGTAATCCGGCGTCTCCCGTATCGCCAACGATCAGTTCACCGCTTGTAACCGCCGCACGGAACCCGGTACTCAGGTTGTCCAGCGAGATGACATCTTCGCCTTGCTGACCCAGTTGCCGCAAAACGTGGCTGCCGATGTAGCCGGCGCCACCAGTTAGTAATATCTTTTTGTTTTTCATCAAGTTTTTGCTCTAATTCATCAAAGCCGGGTCAATCTGTGAACTCATCGCGTGACCCGTATGAAAGTTTACCAATACTATAGGCGCGAATACGGACCTGGATCGCACTATGTTATGTGAGCCAGACTTGCATGTGCCCGATTCACGCCAGCAAGACGGCCCGTGCATCAAAAGCGTTCCGCGCCTTGCAGCCGATTTTGCAGCGCTCGGTTCCGCGCAGGTTCAGGTTCGGACGCTATGATCAGCACAGCTCGCGGCGCACGCATTGGCGGCCCCTTTAAGATGGAGAAATGAATGCGTGACCAGATTTCGCAGACCGCACGACCTTGCAGCAGCCTGTTTGCCATTTGCGCCAGCCTGTCGTTCCTGGCCGCTGGCCTCGCTGGCTGCGGCGGTGGAGGTGGCGGCGATTCATCCCCGAACCCCCCACCGGCGAATGTGGCACCGACGGCCAATGCGGGCGCCGACCAGAATGTTACCACCGGCACCACGGTCACATTGAATGGTAGCGGCACGGATGCGAATGGCGATACGCTGACCTATGGCTGGACCCAGACAGCAGGTCCTACCATCACGATCAATAACGCGAGCTCGGCGGTCGCAAATTTTGTCGCTCCTGCAAGTCCGGCGACGCTTGAGTTCCAGTTGCGGGTCAGCGACGGGACGCTGTCAGCCACCGACCTCGTGAGTATTTCTGTCGCCGCCCCGCAGGCCACGGTCAGTGTTGGCGGGAAAGTGAATTATGAATTTGTACCGCCGAACGTCGATTGTCGCGGCCTGAACTTTGCGCTGCCGCCGATCGTCAAACCGATTCGCGGCGCGACCGTGCAGCTGCTGGCAGGCAATAGCGACACGGTGCTGGCGAGTACCGTATCGAATGCCGCTGGTGACTACGGCTTCGCGAGTGTGCCGGGGGGCACCAACGTACGCCTGCGGATTTTGGCGGAACTCAAGCAGATTGGTGTGCCGGGCTGGGATGTTGAAGTACGAGACAACTTCGACGACCGTTTGACGCCGGCCCCTTTGCCGGCACGGCCGTTATACGCGGTGGACGGCGCACCCTTTAATACCGGTGGCGGCAATGTTACGGATAAAAACCTGACTGCGACCACGGGTTGGGGCACAAACAGCTACACGGGCGACCGCGCGGCGGCACCATTTGCGATTCTCGACACCATCTATGCCGGCATGCAGCTGGTGCTTGGCACCGACGCAAACTCAGTGTTCCCGCCACTCGATGCATATTGGAGCGTCAACAACACCAGTATTGACGGCGACGTGGCGGCGGGCGAAATTGGCACCTCGTTCTACACCGGAAACCCGGATGGCGGCCCGGCAAATCCGTCGCTGTTCCTGCTTGGCGATGCCGCTGATGACACGGAAGAGTTCGACGATCATGTGGTATTGCACGAATGGGGCCATTATTTCGAAGACAACTTCTCGCGCTCCGATTCGATCGGCGGGCCACATGCACTGGGCGAATCACTCGATCCCCGGGTCGCGTTCGGCGAGGGCTTCGCCACGGCCCTTGCCGCAATCGGCCTCGATGAACCGCAATACTGCGACACGGGCGCACCGGGTACGACAGCAGGTTTTGGAATTAATGCGGAGACGGCTGACAGCGGCAAGGATCCGGGCTGGTTTAACGAGATTTCGGTGATCACTTTGCTGTACGACCTGTACGATACAAATATCGATACGGACGGGAGCGGCACGGATGCGGGTTCCATCGGTTTTGAGCCCATTTTTGCCACGATGCTTGGCGCGCAAAAAAATACGGCGGCATTCACGACTATTTTCTCATTCGCAAGTGCGCTTCGATCTTCCCTTCCTGATATGGCCGACGTGTTGTTTCTCGATTCTCAGCTCGAGCGTGAAAAAATTAGCTCCGCCGCACTTGATGAATGGGGTACAAATGAAGGCAACCAGCCTAACGGAGCCAGGGATGTATTGCCGGTTTACAAGATGTTGCAGGCCAACGGCGGTGACACTATCTGCACCAACAGCGATTTTGATCGTCCCGACCGGACCGGCAACAAACTGGCGGAGCGTCGCTATTTTCAACTTGCCGTGCCTGTGACAGATACTTACGATGTGGTGGTCCGCTCCGAGACTAACCCCCCGATTACCGCAGATCCGGACGATCTCGACCAGAGTGACCCCGATATTTACATCTATGCGAATGGTGTTCTTGTCGCGGTCGGTGACAGTGGCGAGGAAAACCAGGAAGTATTCACTACCCAGTCTGTGTTGCAGGCAGGACAAACCTATGCGGTTGATCTGCACGAATTCCGTTTCGCAGATGATGAGACCACGCCGGCAAGCTACCCGGAACAAATCTGCTTTAATGTCTCTTTTACCCAATCGCCTTAGACACCAAGGCACCGCAAACCTCCAGGATATGACTATGAAAGCTGACTACTTCTTGATTGCCCTTGCGACACTGGCCATTTCCGCTTGCGGGCAAACAGGCGAGAATGCGGCGCAAAGTGAACAGCCCGTCGAGCTCGCATCGAGTACACCGGCCGTGAGCTTTACACCCGCAAATGACGACGCAACGGTGGCCGGCAAGCCGTCGGCACCTATCACTATCTCGTACAAGATCATCGGCAAACCGCTTGTTGGGCAACCGCTCGCCGTCGAGTTGCGTATCAAATCGGTGTTCGGCGACATACCTGTCCGGATTGACTATCGGATCAATGATACAGGTGCATTGCGTCTCGCGGATTCGCAACCTGCTTTTGCAAACATCGAAGCGAGTATCGATGCACCATCAGGAGAGCAGGTTACCGTTGTGCCGCTGCGCGAAGGCCGCTCTTACCTGAATGTGTCGGCCAGTGTGGCGACCGATGACGGGTCGGTCGCAACGGTCACCGCCATTCCGATTGCCGTCGGCGATACACCGCGCAAGCCGGAGGAGAGCGGGACGGTAGAAACCGATGCCGGGGGCAATGCGGTGCGGGTACTTAAGGGCAAAGAATCCAACTGACCGCCCGGTTATGTGAAACCAGTTCGCGAAAAGCTCGCAGGACGTTTGCGGTGACGAATCACCACCAATCGCGCCGGGGACGGCGCTCCTACGACCGGATCGGTACCAGGTTTCCGTAGGAGCGGCATCCTGCCGCGATCCAATGCTATGGCGCGGGAAATTATTCCCAAACTAATTTCCAGAATCTGCGTTATTTCACAGACGTTAAACGGTAGTACGCCTATCGTTGCACCAATACTGCCGGGACACCGTACCAACAGAGGTGCGTCCCGACAGTCATTATTTGTGCGATTCGGGCATTTGCGGAATGGAAAAAAGTCTGCGGGACAAGATAAGGAATGCGACAAGCAGCAGCGATGCACGCGAGTCGGATTTCATTGAGCTGTTGCGCCTGGTCGACGCACATTACGACCGGATGGAAGCGACCATTACGCAGTCCGTCATCACTCAGACGATGAACGCGCGGAGCCTGACAGGTAACACGCCCATTGATGCTTTGTTCGATAGTGTCACGGAGGCGTTGTTGTCTGTTGACGAGGCGGGCGTTATCCGGGTGTGCAACAAAGTGTGTACACGCTACTTCGGTCTGAGCAAAGAACAGCTGGTTGGCAGTCATATCCAAAAAATTATACCGACAGCCACGGGTACTTCCTTCACTGAATTCCTGCAACCCTATGTTGCCAATCTCGACGACACCGAAGTTGACTATTCCGCGGGCGAGGTCGAAGCACGTCGCGCCAACGGCCACCGGTTCATAGCCGAGATTAACGCGAGCGGCCTGGAAGGAACTGAAGGAAAAGTCTACGTCATCAGTTTGCGGGATGTCACACTGCGACGCGACGCGGAGCGGGCACTGAAAGAGAACGAAGAGCGCTATCGCGCGCTGGTGCAATACGCACCTGAGGCCATTGTTGTGCTCGATGTGAAAGACAACAAGTTCGTTGATGCCAATGACAAGGCTTGTGAACTCTTTAATTTGTCACGCGCTCGCCTGCTTGCCATCGGTCCAGAGGTGGTCAGCCCGGAAATGCAACCAGACGGTACGCCATCCTTTGGCATCCATCGCGGCATCGTCGACCGGGCACTGCAGGGCGAGCATCCCACGTTTGAGTGGACGCACAAGGACTCGACCGGCAAGCTGTTTCCCTGCGAGGTGCGATTTAGTCGCATGCCATCGGATCAGCGAATCCTGCTCCGGGTGAGCATCAGCAATATTGAAGAGCGCAAACGCAATGAAGCGTTCGGGTTTGCGCAAAACAAGATTCTCGAGATGATCGCTGCCAGCGCGCCGTACGATCGAACGCTGCGCGCAATCTGCCGCTTTGTTGAACGCATCAGTGACGACCTGACGGCGGCAATCATGGTGTTGGATGGCGACGGAAAAACGCTGAATGTCGAACAGGCACCAGGTCTCGATGATGCCATGCGCCTGTGCCTCGACTTCGTGCCTGTTGCCGCCGACAGCCTGACATGTGGCAGAGCAGTGTACGAAGGCAGCGACCGCTTCACGGCAGACGTCGCGCTCGAAACCGGGTGGGGAGTCCATATCAACCTGCTCGAGTCTTCGGGCTATGTCGCAAACTGGTCGTTCCTCGTGCACGGCGAAGGGGGCAAGATCATCGGCACGCTGGATGTGTTCCTGAAAAGTTCGCGGCAGCCGGGTACGGACGAGCTCGATAAGTTAGGTCGCATGGCGCGGCTCGCCGGCATTGCCATCAAGCGCCAGCAGGACGAGGAGAGACTACGCAGCAGTGAAGCGCGCTATCGTGGCTTGTTTGAAAATGTTATCGACGGTGTGTACATCGCGTCGCGTGACGGCGAGATCTCTACCGCGAATCCAGCGCTTGTGGAGATGCTCGGGTACGACAGCGTCGAAGCGCTCAAGGCAGCGGGTCGCACGACGAGGATGTACGTTAACCCGGTGGACCGCGAACGCGTATTCGCGCGCCTCGAGACCGAAGGCTTTGTGAAGAACTTCGAGTACCGCCTGCGCCGCAAGGATGGCAGTGAAATAGTCGTGCTGGAGAATTCGCGCGCGCTTTATGACGATAGCGGCGCAGTCATCGGCCATGAAGGAACAATGACAGATATCACGGATCGCAAGCGTGCGGAAACCCGCGTATTCGAAGAAAAGGAGCGTGCGCAGGTTACCCTGCAGTCAATCGGCGACGGGGTGATTACCACGGATGCGAGTGGCAGGATCGACTACATCAATCCGGTTGCGCAGGACCTGACTGGTTGGGATGTGCGCAGTGCGACAGGCACGCCTGTAAACGACATCATGATGATTATCAATGAGCACACCCGCGCAACGGTAGAGAATCCGGTTTTACGATGTCTCAAGGATGGCCGTGTAACCACGCTCGCAGAAAACTCCGTCCTGATTACGCGCAAAGGCGACGAAATACCGATCCAGGACTCCGCAGCGCCAATACGGGACCGTATCGGTAATATTATTGGCTCGGTCATGGTGTTCCATGACACGAGCAAGGAATCCCGGCTTTTCCGGCAGTTGAGCTACCAGGCCGCCCATGATTCCCTCACGGGTCTGATTAATCGCAAGGAATTCGAAAGCCGGCTGGTCGCAAGCTTCGATGCACTAAAGAACGATCCGGAGCAGGCGCACGCGTTGCTGTACCTGGATCTCGATCAGTTTAAAGTTGTGAACGATACGTTCGGTCATACCGCCGGTGACGAACTGCTGCGCCAGTTGGCGAATATAGTGCAACTGGAAGTGCGGTCCAGCGATGTTTTTGCGCGTCTCGGTGGCGATGAATTCGGTATCCTGCTCGAACGTTGTTCGGAAAAGCAGGCCATGGATGTGGCTGAGGCAATTCGTGGCGCGATCGAAGGGTTCCGCTTCGAATGGCAGGATGCGTTCACGACCATACGGGCTTCCATCGGTGTAGTGATGGTGACCTCCGACGTGGATGAGGTTGCATCGCTGATGAGTTCCGCGGACGTTGCGTGCTACTCGGCCAAGGACAAGGGTCGCAACCAGGTCCATCTGTACAAGGGTAGCGACGCAACCGTCCGACACGAGGAAATGAAGTGGGTGTCGCGGATTACCAGTGCGGTTGAGGAAGAACGCCTGGAGCTCTATTTTCAACCTATTATCGGCATTAATGCGGACTATGGGGCGGCTCGCGGCCACTACGAATTGCTGCTTCGAATGCGCGATGAAAATGGCGAGATCGTGAACCCCAACCAGTTCATTCCATCGGCCGAACGCTATAACCTGATGTCAACGCTGGACCGCTGGGTCATTCACAAAGCTCTGACGGATCTTGCGGATCGCAGCAGCGCCCCGGAAGCACGCTATACGCTTGCCATTAACCTGTCAGGCACTTCGCTAAGTGAAGACCGATTCCTCGAGTATGTCGTTGACGAGTTGCGCAAGCATAAGTTGCCGAATGGAGCGATCTGTTTTGAAATTACCGAGACTGCGGCAATCTCAAATCTGTCCCGAGTTGTGCATTTCATGCGCGCCATGAAAGAGCTTGGATGCAAATTTTCGCTCGACGATTTCGGGAGCGGTTTGTCGTCCTTTACCTATCTCAAGAACCTGCCCGTGGATTACCTGAAGATTGACGGACAGTTTGTCAGCAACGTCGTAGATAACAGCGTCGATGAGAGCATGGTGCGAGCCATTAGTGAGGTGGGTCACGCGATGGGTATCGAAATGATTGCAGAGCGTGTCGAAACCAGGCAGGTACTCGAAAAGCTGGGCACGCTCGGGGTTGAATTCGCGCAGGGCTACTACATTGCGCGGCCCTGCTCCGTGGCGAAGTTCGAACCCTGGAACAGCGAGGGTGGTAACGCCGCGCCAGTCGAATTGCTGGCCTAGGTTCGACACGCTGCGATAGTCCGGGCTAGACTGCGTGCTGGTTTGCTATTCAGGATATGCATGCTCAAACCCCAGCCAGCCGACGATTCACCAGGCTTGCTCGCAGCCCATGAGCCGCCCGCGTTCAAGCTGGTCAATGGCAGTTCGAAGCAGCCACTATTGCTGGTTTGTGATCACGCCAGCAACCGGATTCCGGAATCGCTCGCCAATCTGGGGCTCGATTCGGGCGCGCTTCGCTCTCATCTTGCGCTGGATCTGGGCGCAGCCGAATTGACCGGATACCTGGCGGAGCGGCTCGGCGCGGCCGCCGTGCTCGCACAGTATTCGCGCCTTGTGGTTGATTGCAACCGCGACTTGCAGGACCCCGGTGCTTTTCTTGGGTATGGGGACGGCATTGAAGTGCGCGGTAACAGCCACCTGGGCCGGCACGACAAAGATCTGCGCGCTCGTGCGATCTACCACCCCTATCACGGCGCCATCGACGCTCAGTTGCGGCGCTTGCTCGAGCTTCAGATGACGCCGATCTTTCTTTCCATACACAGTTTTACTCCCGTCCTGGATGGTGTCGCACGTGCATGGGAAGTCGGAATATTGTGGGATCAGGATCAGGGTCTGCACGAATATTTTCTCGACGCGTTTCGCGGCGCAGGACTTGTGGCTGGCGACAATGAGCCGTACTCCGGCAAGGATCCCGCGGATTTCACGATTGACCATCATGGAGAGGCAAACAAACTGCCTTGCGTTGCGGTGGAGGTTCGCCAGGACTTGCTGAGTAGCACAGCAGGAGTAGCGCGAATAGGCAATCTGATTCAGGAAGTGATTGCTGGCCTTTTAGAACGCGGCAGTGAGGCCCAAAAACCGGCGAACGGGCCTCGCCGGAACCAGGCATGTAATGATGGCTAGGTCGGAACCGGTCTTTACGCTCGGAATCGAGGAAGAGTACCTGTTGGTCGATAAGGCCAGCCGCAGCCTCGTCGTCGATCCGCCGACCGAGCTGATGAATGATTGCGAAGAGCGGGCAGCAGGCCAGGTCAGCGCGGAGCTGCTACGCTCGCAGATCGAGGTCGGTACGCGGGTTTGTGAGACTGTTCAGGAGGCGCGTGACGATCTCGCGCGGCTACGCAAGATTGTTATCGATACGGCAGCCGACTACGAGCTCGCACCTATCGCCGCGTCGACGCACCCGTTCAGCAGTTGGAAAGAGCAAAAGCAGACGCAGAAAGAACGCTACGACGCGTTAACGATCGAAATGCAGGGTGCTGCGCGACGACTTGCTATCTGCGGAATGCATATACACGTCGGTATCGACGACGACGAACTGCGCATTGATCTGATGAACCAGCTGTCCTACTTCCTGCCGCACTTGCTGGCATTATCCTGTTCGTCGCCATTCTGGGATGGCCGCGATACAGGCCTGAAAAGTTATCGCCTTACGGTTTTTGATGCATTGCCGCGCACGGGCCTGCCTGAACGTTTTGAAAGTTGGGCCGAATACCGGCGGCATGTCGATATCCTTGTGAATGCCGGCCTGATAGAAGACTCGACGCGGATCTGGTGGGACCTTCGTCCGAGCGCGCGATACCCGACACTCGAAACGAGAGTGATGGATGTATGTACGCGCCTTGATGATGCGGCCGCGCTTGCCGCCTTGCTGGTGTGTATTCTGCGGATGCTGTATCGCCTGCGCACGCGCAATCAGCGCTGGCGAAACTATACGCCAATGCTAATTCGTGAGAATCGCTGGCGCGCAATGCGCTACAGCTTTGACGAAGGGCTCATCGATCTTGCGCGGGGCACGGTCCTGCCGTTTGCGGACTTGCTGGATGAGCTGATCGAGCTCGTTGCCGAGGATGCCGACGCTATCGGGTGCAGCAGCGAAATAGCGCATACGCGGACCATATTGCAGCGTGGTAGCAGTGCCCATCGGCAGCTCGAGATTCACGATCAGGCTTTATCGTCAGGAAAGAGTCGCGCAGAGAGCCTGCAGGACGTCGTCGACTTTCTGATCCTGGAAACGGCGGCCGATACCTGAGCAGTGGGTCGCGTCTGGGGCCCGGAGTTCAGCACATAGCGCCGGCCACGGGCCGGACTGCGGCCTGCGTCGCATTTTAGCCGGTGTGTCCCGGCTAGAATTCCCCGGATGAGTCAAAGAATTGACATAACATCGCCGGGTGTGGCGTGAGCATGGATTGGACAGGCCTGGTTCTGCCGCCCATTTTTGCCATTGCGGCGCTGAGCTACGTCGGCCTCGCACTATTCGTGTCGCGTTCGTCGCCGCGCAGCATCATTGGCGTACTACTTTTTCTAAACGGCATTCTGATTGCAGGCAACGCCTTTACCTACGTTACCAGCGATCTTGGGTTGTACGGTATTGGCCGCACTCTGACCTTTTTTGCCGCCAGTTTCATGCCGGTTGCATTTTATTCGATCTATCGCCAGTTCACTGGCTCGCTGCCAGGGCCGTTGCTGCTTGCGTTGTTGTCAGTCATTCCGGTTCTTACCACCTTATTCGCGCTAACCGATCCGCTGCACAACATAATCTGGGACACGGTGACCACGGCCGATAATATCGGTTTCACAGACCTTACAGAGCACTTCTGGTTCAACCGCGTTCACGGGCCTTTTGCCTACGGACTGTTCGGCTATTCGGTTCTGGCTCTGGCCGCAAAAATGTCCAGCATTGCGTCAGCGCATCGACGTACCGTTGGCATCCTGGTTGCCTGTGCCACGCTGCCGTTTGCGGTCAGTGTAGCCAATAACTTTCTCGGTTTCGGGCCGGCGGACTTTCCGTTCCTGTCCTTGACACTGGTTGCGCTATTGCCACTCTTTGCTTACGCAAGCGTTGCATTGCGCATGTACGATTTCAGTCCGGTTGACTACCAGACCCTGTTCGATCACGTTCGGGACCCCGTCATCGTACTCGACAACCGCGAGCGTATTATTTGCGCGAATCGCAAAGCAACTGAACTTTTAGGTAAGAAAGAATCCGCATTGCTGGGGCAGCGATTATGGCAGGACGTACCTGCAGCGCGCGACATTCTTGGTCGGGCAACTGAACTTGATCTTACGCAGACATTGAGTCTCGATGGCAACCAAAGCTACGAAGTGAGTGTGGCGCCACTCAGGGATCGCCGAGGTGTACGCCAGGGCGCGGTGGTTGTATGCCGCGATGTAACGGAACGACGCAAAGCCCTGGCGCAACTGGCCGACAGCGAGCACCTGATTCGCACACTGATTGAAACCTCTTCCAATGGCATCCTGCGATTCGCTCTGGATCCTGGCCGGGAACAACCCCGGTTCCGATGCGTGTTTGCAAACCGGGCCGCTGAAGCCTACCTCGGTGAAGTGGGAACATCGCTCGTCGGGACCTGGCTGGATGCACTACCGGTGCTGGATCCTGAGCGACTAACGGCGCATTTTTGCTCGACCACCAATGCCGGGGTTCCGGTCAGTTTTGAAATGGCGGCCACTGTACAGGAACAGGAATCGTGGCTGCGGATCGTAGGCGAACCAGTGGGCGACGATATGTCCGTCACGTTGATCGACATCACCAAGCGCAAACACAATGAACAGCGCATGCTCGATGAGGCACTGCGCGACCCGTTGACGGGTGTCCTCAACCGGCGCGGCTTTGAAAGCGCCGCGGCAAGCTGTATTCGCTCAAGTGCGCAGGGGGCGGTTCTGTATTTGGACCTGAATCAGTTCAAGAGTATTAACGACCGTTTCGGACACCAGGCGGGCGACGCGCTGCTGAAAGCATTTGGACATCGCCTGGGCTATTGCCTGCGCACGGAGGACATACTGGGCCGCCTTGGCGGCGACGAGTTCGCGATCGTGCTGCCCGGTGTTTCGGTCGCTGACGCGAAACACATTGCGGAACGGCTCGTCAGCACGGCAGCAGATGCCTATATCATTCAGGGCAAGGAAGTTCGATGCTCTGCGAGTGTCGGGATTGCACTGCTGCCACAACATGGTCATGAGCTCTGGCATCTCATCAGCGTCGCAGATGCCGCCATGTATAATGCAAAAAATATTTCCGATGCAGATGCGGCCAACGATCGCGCGGCCTACGTCGATGCCGCTACAGCGGAGGTACGACGCTGATTGCAGCTGTTGCCGGATCGACGGTATCCAGTAGTAATATCTCGATGGTATCGCCGAGAGCCAGGTCAATGCTGACAGGGCCTGCGACAATCGTCTTGTCCTGGCGAGGCGTTACATACATGTCATAGTCGCCCGCCGGCATCGTAAATACTTCGGACAGAATCTTGTAAGGCAACGACAGACGCGGCACTTCTTCAGTGATTGGAATGCCGGCAGCGACGAAATAGACATCCAGAATGTCGTGATTCGAAGAGCCCTGAAAGACACGTAGCTTGGCAAGCGTTGACGTCGACTCGCGGTCCGGTTGATATATCAGAGCCGTGCGCTCGCTGCCGCTCCCCATGACAATAAGTTGTTTGTGTGCGCCGACGGTTGGCTCAAACTCCTGTTCGAATAGTATGGCACCCGGGTTCCCCGTGGGCGTGTAGCGATACGTAGTGTCGCCGGTGCCAGTTGTGATGTCACCGCTGACATCCGCAAACTTGTGCTCGGTGAGCACGAGGCTGGTGAGCGCCTCGTCGTCATAAATATCGGCGGGTGGCAGGTCGATCGATGTTTGGATGAACCGAATCGTCGGAGCGTAGCGCACATCCGGCAAGTTGCTCACGCCACCTTGCTCCGGGAATACCCTGACGTTGTACGGTGCAAGGTCCTGCTCATTGCCGTCGAAGACCGGAATGATGTTTGCCGTACGTGGCGCGTAGGCGATCGAGGTGGATTGATACAGTATCGTCGCTGGGTCTCCTGGCGGCGTAATTGTAATAACGTAGCTGCCGGCGGGGAAATCCTGAGGCGGAAGGACGTCCCCATAAGTAATCGTGCCGATCGCCGCGCCGGCTGTTGGTGACACGCCGGGTGCCGCAAAGTAGAAATCAATGGAATTCTGTGACGCAGCGAGATTGGCAAATCGAGCCTGCGTCACCGAATCAGTGTCGGCGAATACGCGCTTGTCGTATTGCCACACCGTTACATCCGGCGTGGCGATTGCTCCGGTCAGTACAAACGTGTAGTCGCCGTCGGCATCGATTTTCTGCACCTTTGATGCAATTCGCTGCGGCTCAAGCTTGCCGGCAAGACGGGCATCGAAATTGAACGGGTACTCGAAATCGTCAAAGCGGGGTGACGCGCTCACAACCTTGTACTTAAGTGCGTCAATCACACGTTCTTCAATGCGAAATGCGACCTCGGGTGAAGCCTTGATCGCATTGATCGCGCGAATCGTGCCCTTGCCGGTCGGGTTTGGCAGATCCGATTCGGCACAGGACGCAAGTAAGATCAGTGCCAAAAGTGAAAATAGCAGTCTCATTGCTTGCCTGTTTCGTAGCCATAAATCGACTTGGTTTCGAGGAATTCCTCCATTCCGTATACGCCCCACTCGCGGCCATTGCCGGAGTGTTTATAGCCGCCGAACGGCGCCATCGCATCGAGTTCCGAACCGTTGATGTGTACCATGCCGGTGCGCAGCCGCGCCGCAATTCTGAAAGCTCGCTCGGGGTCCGCCGAGGACACATAGCCGGACAGGCCATACGGCGTATCGTTAGCTATGCGCACCGCGTCGTCCTCATTTTCGTAGGCAAGAATCGACAGGACCGGCCCGAATATTTCATCGCGTGCAATACTCATCTCGTTGCTGACATCACTGAATACGGTTGGTTTCACAAAATAGCCCTTGTGCAGCCCGTCCGGCCGTCCGGTGCCGCCCGCTGCAAGCGTTGCACCTTCGTCGATGCCTTTTTGAATCAGGGTCTGAACTTTCTCCCATTGCAGCTTGGAAACCAGCGGTCCAACACGGGTGCCTTTCTCGCGCGGATTGCCGACCTTGGTCGTGCGTGCAACTCTCGCGGCGATTGCGGCTGCGTCGGCCATGCGGTCGCGAGGCACCAGCATACGGCTGGGCGCATCGCAGGACTGCCCCGTATTTTCGAAGCAGGCGGCCGCGCCAGACGCAACTGCCGTTTCCAGGTCCGCATCGTCGAGCAGGATGTTGGCGGATTTGCCACCCAGTTCCTGCGCGACGCGCTTGACGGTGCTTGCCGCATTTTGCGCGACCAGCACGCCGGCACGAGTAGAGCCGGTGAAGGACACCATAGCGATGTCCGGGTGCTGGCTGATTGCCGTACCGACGCCGGGGCCATCGCCATTGATCAGGTTGAACACGCCGGCGGGGACGCCGGCTTCGTGCAGTATCTCTGCGAAAACAATGGCGCTAAAGGGTGCGAGTTCGCTCGGTTTCAGGACCATGGTGCAACCGGCGGCAAGCGCTGGCGCGACCTTCACGGCAATCTGGTTGACCGGCCAGTTCCAGGGCGTTATCAGGCCACAAACGCCAATGGGCTCCTTCACAACGAGCGTATTGCCGATACGCTCTTCAAACGCATAGCTCTTTAGGACCTGCAACGCCGCTTTCAGATGCTGCGGTCCACTGGCCGCCTGCGCATGCTTCGCGAGGCCCCATGGCGCCCCCATCTCGTCCATGATGGCCTCTGCCACCTCATCGTGACGATTGGCAAATATCGCGAGGATCGATTCGAGCAACTCGATGCGTTCCTCGCGACTCGACTTCGAATAGCTCTGAAAAGCACGGCTCGCGGCGGCAACGGCATTGTCCACGTCAGCCCCTGAACCGAGGCTGATTCGACCATACGCTTCCTCGGTTGCCGGGTTAACGACATCGAGCGTGCGCGCTGTTACCGGCGGCACCCATTGGCCGTCAATGTAGAAGTTGAGTTTCTCAAGCATCGGTGATCCTCAAAAAAAGCGAGCCGCGAATTCTAGCTCATATCGGCTCGTATCGGGGTGGAAAGTACGGATTCAGGCAGCCACAGAGGTGGCGGCGCGAGCGCTGCCTAGATCTTGGCGATGCGTAGAAATCGCTCGCGGTATTGTGCTGGAGGCAGGTCGTACCAGGATTTGAACGCGGTGGTGAACGAGCTGAAGTTTGAATACCCCAGTAGCATCGCGACCTCGAGTGCTTTGAGCCGGTTGTCCTTGAGGTAGCGGATCGCAAGGTCGGCGCGAACTTCCTTGAGAACCGACTGGAAGCTGGTTTTCTCACTTTTCAGCCGCCGCTGCAGCGTGCGGCGGCTGATTTTCAGGATACGGCAGGCCGCGTCCGCATTGGCTTCGCCGCTCGCCATCAGGTCGGCCAGCATGCGTTTCAGCTGCGCGGCCAGATTGTCCCCTGTATTCAGGGACTTGAGGTATTTTTCTGCCTGTTCAATAAGTTGCAGGTACATGCTGCGCGCTTCCGGAGATGACCGAGGTGCTCGTGTCGTCTAACATACCGACTGTGCGCCGGATTTCCAACTACCTTGAGGGCCGCTTGCGATGCCAGTAACGTTTGCTCTAGCCGATACCGTCGGTGTCATAACGATCGATAATCCGCCAGTGAACGCGCTTTCGCAAGCCGTTCGCGAGGGTATTCAGAGCGCGATGCGAGAAGCAGTGCAGGGGCCCTGCAAGGCGATTGTCATTTGCTGCGACGGTCGTACATTCGTCGCCGGAGCCGATATCAAGGAATTTGGCAAACCGCCAGCCGAGCCCTGGCTGCCGGATCTGCTCAACGAGGTCGAGGCTTCCTCGAAACCGGTAGTTGCAGCGCTACATGGGACTGCGCTCGGCGGTGGCCTGGAACTCGCGCTTGCCAGTCACTACCGTATCGCGGATGCCGCTGCCGTGGTCGGACTGCCGGAGGTCAAGCTGGGCCTGTTGCCGGGCGCGGGTGGCACACAGCGAGTC
>DDIS01000026.1 GCA_002338615.1 Proteobacteria bacterium UBA1844
GGGACGGCGCTCCTACGGGTCGAGGCCTATGCGTCTCATCCGTCGGCAATCCCAAACGCTGTCTCAATCCAGCGGAATGCGTATCTTCTGACCCGGAAATATCTTGTCCGGATTCTCGATGATGTCTTTGTTGGCCTCAAAAATGCGCACATATTGCGACGCATTGCCATAGTAGCGTTTGGCCACGGCGCTCAATGTGTCGCCCTTGGCAATGGTGTAGTACTCGATTTTCTCTTCAAGTTCCGGTGGCGCTTTCGCTGCAGGTGCGGGCACGGTCAACTTATCAGCCACCACCTTCTTGACACCTTTGATATTGCCAACCATCAACACAGCACTGTCCCGGGTGGCCTGGTTGATGCAGTCACCGGAAATTGTTGCCACGCCATCGTCAAATTTGACGTCAATATTCTTGATACCCGAGGTCTTCACTTCCAGGTGCTGTTTGATGTTCCTGGCGGCCTCGGCATCCGTATTGAACAACTGAGCTCCGGCATCCTTCACAAAATCAAAAAGTCCCATGCGTATCTCCTGTTGGTTTCTTGTTGCAGAATTGCATTGACGCAAACCCGTTCCCGATAGCATTGCGTGGTTGTTCATGCTACTACCGGGTGAGAGAATTTAAGCCGCTTGGTGCAATATGTCCGTAAGTGTAGCAACTGGCTGCCGGGCAATCACGGTGGGTTCGCCCCGGGTACAGTAATTAAGACGGTAGGTAAAAAAATATGCGTAACATGTTCAAGCCAATAGCGAGTATGGCAACGGTATGTTTGCTGGCCTCTGGCTGCTCGGTGAACCCGGTAACCGGTGACCGGGAGCTGATACTCATCAGCGAACAGCAGGAACTCAAGATGGGCGAGCAGGCATATTTTGGCGCACAGCAGTCGCAAGGTGGCATTTACGATGTGGATCCGGCGCTAACGAGCTATGTCAGTGAGGTGGGTCAGCGGCTCGCGGCGGTCAGTGACCGGGACTTGCCCTACGAGTTCGTCGTTTTGAACAATTCGGTACCGAATGCCTGGGCATTGCCCGGCGGCAAAATTGCCATCAACCGTGGGCTTTTGACCGAGCTCAATTCGGAGGCGGAGCTCGCGGCCGTGCTCGGTCACGAAATCGTGCACGCGGCTGCGCGGCATTCAGCGCAGCAACAATCCCGCGGTATGTTGTCCCAGGCGCTGGTCCTCGCTACCGCTGTGGTCGCGAGCGACAGCGACTACGGTGGGCTGGCTGTGGGCGGCGCGGGCCTTGCCGCACAACTTGCCAATGCCACTTATGGCCGCAGCGCGGAGCTCGAGTCTGACAAGTACGGCATGGAGTACATGTCGCGCGCGGGGTACGACCCGGAAGGCGCCGTTCAATTACAGGAAACCTTTGTGCGCCTTAACGATGACCGCAAGTCGGACTGGTTAAGCGGGCTTTTTGCGAGCCATCCGCCTTCGCCGGAGCGCGTTGCTGCAAACCGGGCGACGGCGGCCAGTTTGCCGCAGGGTGGCAAGGTTGGTGCCGACGTATATCAATTGAAAATGCAGAAAACGCTCGCTGCGAAACCCGCGTATGACGCGTACGACAAAGGGCGCGAAGCGCTCGCCGACGACAAAGTGAAGGAGGCACTCAAGCTCGCAAACCAAGCGATAGAAAGCTTCCCTGCCGAAGCGAATTTCTACGCGTTGCGTGGTGATGTGCGGTTCAAGGAAAAGGACTACAGCGCAGCTATCAAGAACTACAACAGTGCCATCGATCGGCGCGATGACTTTTTCTACTACCCCCTGCAGCGAGGACTTGCGAAGAACAGGCTCGGCGACCAGGACGGCGCGGAACAGGACCTCGAACGCAGCATCGAACTGATGCCCACGGCGCCCGCCATATACGCGCTCGGTGGTATCGCCGAAAAACGCGGCAATATCGATACGGCAATACAACGTTACAAGGTGGTTGCAGGCGCGGGTGGTGAGTACGGGCAAGCGGCACAGGGTTCGCTTGCGCGGCTCGAGATTCCTCGCAACCCGGCCGCGTATTTCGCGCAACGTTGCGACGCTGATTCGCGAGGAAACCTCATCGTGTCAGTGCAAAACCGTGCCGGCGTTGAAGTCAGCAACGTCGTCATCGAGATTGACCTCACCGACAATGCGGGTCGCGTGCACCCGACCAGCCGTGAAATCAGTGGCCGTCTGGAACCCGGCCAGGTTGTACAAGTGAACACGGGTCTCGGCCCTTATAGCGGGACCGCTTGCCCGGTACGGGTTGTCTCAGCGCGACTGCCCTGAGGCCTCCTCGATCCACGCATTGATGCTTGCGCCCAGCATGGGCAGCGTGACTCCGCCATGCGCGAGTACGCGATCGTGAAATTCGCGAATATCGAAGGTATCACCCAGTGCCGCTGCGGCGTGCTTTCGCAGGCGCTGGATTTCGAGGCTGCCAACCAGGTATGAGGTTGCCTGGCCTGGTACCGCGGCATAGCGGTCTACTTCGCCGCTGATTGCATCGAGGCCTTCGGCCGTGTGCTCGAGCATATAGTCGATCGCCTGTTGCCGCGTCCAGCCAAGTACGTGCATGCCGGGGTCCACAACCAGGCGCGCTGCCCGGTACGCTTCGTTGGAAAGCATGCCGAGCCGCGCCAGATCACTGGAATAGAGCCCCATCTCGTCGGCCAGTCGTTCCGAGTAAAGGCCCCAGCCTTCGCCCATGCCAGCTACGTACATATAGCGCAGGACGGGCGCCAGGGATTCATTCAAAAGCGCGACAGACATCTGCAGGTGGTGGCCCGGCCAGGATTCGTGAAACGCCGTCGATTCGGTGCCCGCTTTACTGATGCCCTGCGGGTTGTAAGTGCCTACCTGGTAGATGCCGGGGCGACTGCCGTCCGCGGCACCGGCGGAGTAAAAGCCGCCGCCGGAGTCTTTCTGATAGGCCGGCGAGGCAATGACGCGCAACTCCGCGTCCGGCACGTGGCCAAACCAGCCTGCTACGGCCTGCTGGCCGCGCAGAACGGCTGCGTTCACGTAGTCAAGCATCGCTTGCTCGCTCGCGAACGTGTATTCGGGATTGCTGCGCAATTCCTCGAACAGCGATTTCAGATCACTGGTGCCGAACGATTCCTGCGCAATTTGCAGCATCTCGGTCTGGATGCGCGACATTTCCGAGAGTCCCGTACGGTGGATCTGCATTGGATCGGCCGGCAATGAAGACCAGAATCGTACCGAGGCAGCGTAGCAGTCGGCCCCATTCGGATTCGCGCCGACACCGATCTGCCCGCGCCCACGGTAGTCGTCCTGCAGAAAATCACGATAGGCGAGCAATGCATCGTGAACCTCGTGTGCAACGACTTGCCGGTACGCAGTCTTGAATTCCGCATCATCGCTGCGCTGCGCCGGATCGAAGAACGGCGATTCTTCGATTGGTGTGTGGATAAGCGTGTCCATCTGATCCACCACGGCGGTGACATTGCTGGTGGGAGCAAGATAGCCCGTGTCCATGCCGGTTTTGAGGTTCGCAATCTCGGTTTGCACAAAGCGTTCAATATCCCGCGCCCGTGCCAGTGCGTTTTGTTTTTCGTCAGCTGTAGCGACGGGCTGTACAGCGAGCGTTGCGATTGCCTGGGATTGCCAGCCGGTCCAGGTGGGACTCACGTTCCAGAGCGTCATCTTGCAGCTGCGCATGGCAATGATGGACTGGAGACGTTCGCGAGTGAATACGTACGTAAGTGCTTCGGGCGTACCCGCGAGCGCGGGTACATCAATGCCATCCAGTGCCACAAGCCAGGAATCGAGCTGTTCATCCCAGTGCGCCGTTGCGTTCTTGCTGTGATCGCCGAAGCGATCCTGGGGCGCATCCGGATAGCCCACCTCGTACACTTCTTCCGGGTACTGCCGGTAATAGGCATCCACAAATGCGTTGGCAATGCTGTTGACCTGGTCGCGCGCGGCGCTGGCAGGCTCGTTCACGTCGGGTTGGGGTTCCCTGGCGCACGCTGCCAGCATTAGCGCGGCCACTATTGTCAGTAACTTGTGAGTCATAGCAATAGCCTTGCGATTTGAGCAGAACATCATGAAAGCATATTTGACCACCTGGGAACAGCGGAGTAGATAATCGACTGCCGGGCGTGCAGAATGGCCGTCACCACGGCAACGAACCGGCATACTTTGGTCAGCAGAATTCGCTACTCGATACCGAACGGCCTCACAGCACTCAGCTTGCTGCTCGGGCTGGCGTCGATTGTCACAATGCAGTTTGGTGATCTCGAGCTCGCGGCCTGGCTCATCGTCTGGTGTGGGTTGCTGGATACGCTGGATGGCGTAGCGGCGCGTATGCTGAACGCAACCTCAAGCTTCGGCGCAGAATTCGATTCGATGGCCGATGTGATCGCCTTCGGTGTGGCCCCTGCCATCCTGATTGTCAATGTCGGCGTGCAGGTCGGCGACATCGCTTATGACAGTGGACAATTCTGGGTGCTGTTGCTGGCGTCGGGCGTGTTCGCGCTGGCGGGCGCGATGCGGCTGGCACGTTTCAATATTGATACCGACAAACCGAAAGACGGCTGGTTCACCGGTGTTCCGATTACCGCCTGCGGAGGCGGCATTTTGTCGTCGCTGGTGCTGGTCTTGGTGCTGCACCGCGAACTCGCGGCGTCGTTGCCATTGCATCTGTATTTGCCTGTGCTCATGTTTGTACTCTCATTACTGATGATTTCGCGGATCCGCTTTCCCAAAGCGACGATTCGTAACAGCAAGCTGATTAACGTGTTTCAGATCGTCAATATCGCACTGATTTTCTATTGCGGTATCACACGATCGTACCCTGAGTACCTGCTCGGAATCGGCATCGTACTCATCGTAGGGGGCATCATTGCCGGACGAATATCGCAGCGGGATACAGCTGAACAAAGTAACTAGCCCGGGATTGACTCCTGTCCGGCTAATGTCGATGTATGCCGATATGACCCGGAAGCAACTACTAATAAGACCTTGAACGGTACCCGAGAGCAGTTGGCCGGTATTTGGACTCATCGAAACCCTGAAAGCAAAGGGCAAGGTCGAAGAAAAGCGGGAACAAAATTTGAAACCTGGTGTTGTGAAGCGGACATCGGGTTTGCGTCGTTGACGAGATAAACGTGGCTTAAGCGGGAACCTTTTACGAGGTGGTCGCATCCTGAACAGTAACCCCCACTGACTGGAAGCCTGTAATGGATACGACGAAGAAAATAATTGCGGCACTAACCTGCAGCTTTGCGCTGCTATTGGGCGCCTGCGACAACAACCACACCGAACCGGTCACCCCGACAACGCCGCCACCGGTGACACCACCACCAGACACGCACGCCGGCGCACGCGGCGGCGGCGTCGACGGCGAAGTAATTGGCCCGGAAACGGCGA
>DDIS01000137.1 GCA_002338615.1 Proteobacteria bacterium UBA1844
GCAGGCAACGCGCCAGCCGGTCGTGCGGCCACGACCTGTGCCCGGTGAGCGCAGACAGGCGCGGCCCAAAGCCGACGATCGCAAACTCGAACGCCGCAACAGGAAAGCAAGCTCCAGAAAGAGCGCCGAGGCCGGTGCAGGCAAGCAACGCAATCGTAACGACGCCCATGATACTTTAAGTATCTTGGACGAATCGCCGCTCGCTACGGAAGAGGAAAACGGCCTTGACCCCTACAACACCGGCAGGTTTGACCGTTCAAAAAACTGGGACAAGAGCTTCCGCAGTTAGGACACCAGCGCGAAGGAATCCAGAGCGGGAAACCCCGGGACCGGACACCTCGCTTGTGGATGCAGGATGAGCCTGCGCATTTCATTCGAACTGACCGAGTCAGATCTCAAGCATTTCCGCCTGATAATGAATGCAGCTCGAAATGTCGTGTCCCGGGTGCCGCCAGAGGATATTGTCGCGGCGGCTGAAGAGTTGCTGGCAAAGTTCGATAAATCGAGCGTTCCGCAATTTGTGCTCGAGCGCCTGCAAAAGCTCTCCCTGATGATCCGCATGCTGTCAGACATAGACTGGCGTTTACCCCATGCAGATGCCAAACGAGTGCTCAGTGCCCTTGCCTATTTCACGGAACCCGACGACCTTATCCCGGACCATATACCGGGCCTGGGTTTTTTGGACGATGCAATCATGATCGAGTTACTGGTACGTGAATTGCGACACGAAATCGAGGCCTACGAGGACTTCTGCGACTTTCGCTCGCAGCATCGGGCAAAGCACCGGCACGGCAAGCTGCGCTCGCGCGATCTGTGGCTCGAAAATCGACGTGAGGAACTCCAGCAGCGCATGAAGCGCCGGCGCAACAAGACAGGCGAAGGCGCCAAAAAGCCGCGCCCCGGTCTCTTGGGCTAGGGCCAGTAGTAGCAGATTGTGGCGGCGAGGCCGCACAGCGAAAGGATTTGCGCCGGGATCCGCAGGCGATGTTCTTTCGCCATTGTGTAGAAACTCCAGGCGAATATTGTGGTCATACCCACAAAGATGAACATACTGCGGGTCAACGGCCGGATTTCCGACTGAACCCTGGGATAGTCGCCGACGATGATCAGGAAAACCAGCAGGACCACCGCCAGGGACAGCGCAATTGAAAAGCAGGAGCCCAGCAGAATGCCGTTGATAACTGTCAAAGGACGCATGGGTTTTTATCCGATACCAGCCAGAAATCTATGAAAGTAAGGTATTTTATGCCAAATACGCCCTTGATCGGAGAGCGTGCGGCAACTAGCCTTGCCTTGTGAAGATACCGAAGATCGACCTCGACCACCATGGAGTAAGTGTATTGAGCCAGTTTCACAGTCGCCGTTACCCGTTGTTATTCGCAGCTCTACTGCTAATCGCCGGCCTGCCCGCTTTCGCGAGCCTTGAAAATGCTATTTCCAATGAGCCCCTGGTGCCGCATCAGCGCCATGAGAACATTGGCGAAACGGTTACTCATTTTGTGCAGCGATCGCACTACAACCACACGGCGGTCGATGACGCATTGTCGTCGAAAGTTCTCGATCGCTACATCGAATCGCTCGACGGCAATCGCATGTACCTCCTGGAAAGCGACATTGAGTTTTTTGACAAAAATCGCTACAAGCTGGATGACTACGTCAAGTCCGAACCGCTGGACCCTGTGTTCGAAATGTTCGATGTGTACCGCACACGGGTGCGAGAGCGATATGAATACGCGCTCGGTCAGCTTGAACATGAGCCCGATTTTTCCGTCGAGGAGCAGTTTCAGTTCGATCGCAGTGATGCGCCATGGGCAACCACAACGGCCCAACTTGATGAAATTTGGCGTAAACGGGTCAAGAACGATGCCTTGCGGCATATCCTCAACGACAAGTCATGGGACGAAACCAGGGAAATCCTTAGCAAACGCTATCAGCGCCTGTTGCGACGCATGGACCAGGTCACTCCCGACGATGTGTTCGAGGGATTCATGAACGCGTTCGCGCATACCCTGGACCCTCACTCGAGTTACCTGTCACCGCGCAACTCCGAGGAATATCGCATCCAGATGAGCCTGTCCTATTTCGGCATCGGCGCCTCGCTGCAGCCTGACGACGACTACGTCAAGGTGATTGGTATCATCCCTGGCGGCCCTGCGGCAATTGACGGCAAGCTGCGCCCGAATGACCTCATTACCGGTGTCGGCGAGGGACCGGAAGGCGACGTCGTGGACGTTGTCGGCTGGCGCCTCGAAGACGTGGTTGACCTGATTCGCGGACCGGGCGATACGACTGTCCGGCTGCAGATCCTGCCGGCCGATGCCTTACCGGGCAGCGGCGAAGTCATTATTCCGCTCACGCGCGGACAGGTAAAACTGGAAGAGCAGGCAGCCAAGAGCCAGGTCATCAAACTACCCTGGGAAGGTCGCGAATGGCGCATTGGTGTGATCGACGTGCCATCGTTCTATCGTGACTACCGCGCCTTGTCGAACGGTGACAAGGACTTCACCAGCACCACTCGCGACGTCAAGCGCCTCATCGATGAGCTCGAGGAACAGGGAATTGACGGCCTGGTGATGGACCTGCGCGGCAACGGTGGCGGCCACCTGACGGAAGCCACGGCATTGTCCGGCTTGTTTATCGACAATGGCCCGGTGGTGCAGTTGCGCAACGCCAACGGCCGTATCAATCGACTGGATGACCCGAATCCGATCGCGCAGGTCGCATACGATGGCCCGCTCGCGGTACTGGTCGACCGATTCAGCGCGTCCGCATCGGAAATTTTTGCTGCAGCGATCCAGGATTACCATCGCGGTGTCATTATCGGCCAGCAAACCTTCGGCAAAGGCACAGTGCAGAACCTGTATTCACTCGACCAGTACATGAAACCCGACAAGGAGAGCGAAGACGGTTTCGGGCAACTGACGTTGACGATTGGCAAGTATTACCGGGTAACCGGGGAGAGCACGCAACATCGAGGCGTAAACCCCGATATCAATCTGCCCTCGGCGATCGATGCGGCCGAAGTCGGTGAGTCGGTTCGCGACAGCGCGCTGCCCTGGGACACGATCAAAACCGCACGATTTGCCGCCGGTGAACCATTGGATTCCACCATCCGCACCCTGACGGCCGACCAGGAAGCGCGTTCGAAATCGGACCCGGATTACCAATGGTTGCTTGGTGGCATCCAGGAATTCGAGGAAGCGCGCGCGCAGGACTCGGTGTCGCTCAATATCGATGACCGCCGTACGGAGCGAGAGCAAGAGCTAGAACGGCGCTTGCAGCGTGAAAACGAGCGACGCAAGGCATTGCAACTTGAACCCCTTGCGAGCCTTGACGACATTGATGAGGACGAATTGCCCGATGTGATTCTGCAACAGGCGGCAGGCATCGTCCGTGACATGGCAGAGATGCGGTCGGTAAAAGCCACGCCGGCCCAGACGGCACAGATGCAGCCAGGCCAGCTTTGAGCCCGCATTGAACCCGGGCGCCATGGCTCCCGGCGGGCTTGCGGGCTGTTGGTCAAGTGTTATACTCGCCTACAACAGTTGGCCTTCGCCAAACACTCGTCGACGTCTTGAGGTAGTGCCGTGCGACACGAACCGACAGTCAGGCAAACAAAGCGCTATGCCGGTGCGGTTCTGCCGCTCTTTGCTGTGTTGCTCTGCCTGCCGGCCGTGAGTGCGCTCGCATCAAGCATTGACACAAAGTGCAACCGCGGCGTCAGGCTGGTTTCATCGCTGGACGTTCCGCAGCTCGACCTTTCGATTCGCGATAGCCTGCACCTTGACAGCGTGAATCCTGCGAATGCGAGCCTTGATAACCCACACCCGGATAACGTGCACAAGCAGCTGAGCACCGCCATCGTGGATCATGTTGCAACTAACTCGATTCCGTCGAACGATACGGACTTGCACCCGCAACGCGCCGCAACGTCGTCCAAGAGCAGCCCGCGAGTGAACGCCATACTGCGACAGATTTTCGAGAAACCTACTTTTGACAAATCAGCTTTTGAGCAAAACGAAACTGGGCCCGAATCCGCGACAGAGCTAGCGGATCCTGCACTGGTTATTCGTAACGACGCCGCTAAACCTGACACAATGCGCGACGACGAAACCAGTACCAATTTTCAGCGGCCGGCGGCTGATATCGCGGACGCTGAGCCGGCATCAGCGAGTCCGGAACACGGCAGTGACAGCGGTACGGGCGTGAATGCGCACTTACCGGGCATCAGCGAGGATGAATTGTCGCGCTATCGCCGTGAGATGTATCGAACCGACATTTGATCCGCGCGCGGCAGTCAGCGACTTAAGATCTGCGCCAGTCCCCAATAATTTTCGCCGAGTAGATTTACCTCCGTGGTTCGCGTGAGTTTTGTCTCGCCGTTCTCGATTAGAGAGGCTACCGACTTTGCCACAGGCACTGGATCTTCCTCGTTGCGAAAGCGGGCGGATTCCATCAGTTTTCGAGCGCGCAGCGGCAGCAAATCCGCGAACTCCGCTGCCTTCGGCATTGCATCCCGATAGCGTTCGATACGCGCCAGCAAATCAGCGCATTCCTTGCGTTTGCCATAATTGATCGCCCCGGCACTTTTACTGCCCGCGTCCCGGGCAAGGCGCGCCAGGTCTCCCTGGCGATAATAGAGATACATCTCCTGCGCGAACGACAGGATCATGAAGTTGATAGAGCGCTTGCTTTTCACGCTCAATCCTGCAACGCCTGGCGCTTCATCGTGCATTGCTGAATCGATCTCCTCCAGCAACGAAACCTCTCGCTGTTGCGCTTGCACAATCTGATTTGCGAGATTGTCGAGCGACATTGTTGTCGCCTGCCTGCAAAAAAAACGACGCAACGCGCCTTTGCCCGAAAAACCCTGGCGTTCTGTTTGCAACTGGTTTTCAATATTGGCGAGCTTCTCGCGTTCCAGCTTCAGTGCCGCATTCAGACCCGCAAGCTTTCTATCGCGTCGTTCATGCCACGACTCCAGCTGTTTACTATGCTGGCGTTGTTCGCGTTGTTGTTTCAGTTGCTCGGCGAAACGTGCCAGTTTTTGAGTCAGCTGCGTATTGAGTCCTTTGAGCTGGAAATGCACGATCACGCTGTACACCCATTCACGGTCATACAACAGGTTTTCCAGCTGCTGGAGCTTTTGTTCAGCCCGCGCCGTTCGGCCTTGCTCATCCTTGATACGGGATTGCAAATGAAAGGTCTCTTCGCGCAGATTAGCGAACTCTTTCTTCAGCTCGGCACGGTTCCAATACAATTCGAGCAGCTTGTCACTGCCTCGTGCATTTTCACTGGTGCTGCCGAAAATCGCTGTCAGGCTCGCCAAATCAAGGCCTCGTTACATAATACGGAACATCTATGCCCGGAATCAGGGCAATTTCTGTGACGATAATGGCAACAAGCCCATTCCAAGGCCCGGACTTACTCGACATATTTGAGAATTTCGTGTCGCGGCGAAAATCGACGCGCTCTGGCCTGCTAACGGTCCAGCACCAGGTGTCCCTGTTCGATAAGGTATTCAAGCCATTTATTGAGCACCACGTTGCGATTCCAGCGCGCTCCGAGTGCCTTGCTCTGATCAGCGAGCAGGCGCCGGAATTCGACATGACAGTGCTTGCGGCCCAAGCTGATGGCCTCGGCTTGTTTGCCATCGAGGTAGGCGCGCACCAGCATGTCCGGATCGGCCACCGGACCCGCAAGCGAGGGGAAGTAATAGGTCAGCGTCAGCGTGACCGTGTAGCGGGACCGCTCCATGATATCGACATGCAGGTCGCAATCACCTGCCACCCGGGACCGGAAGCAACCATCGATTTGTTCGAGGTCCGGCACCAGGTGCAGGAGCCTCAGGTAGTTGCTTTCATACACGGACATCAGACCCGCGAAACTTCGCGGGCGAACGATGGTCTCGGGAACCAACAGGGAGTCGAGTGGCGTGCTGATCATGCTGCAAATATAGCAGCAACCTGTCTCGAAAATCAGGGTCGCACTCGACGGTCTACACCGGTACTATCGAGTATTCGGCTGGAAATTTCTTCAATTGAGAACTCTGTCGTATCTACGAATTTGATACCGTAGCGTCGAAACAGCTTTTCCGCTTCGCGGATCTCGAAACGAACTTGCTGCGCCGTCGAATACTTGCCCAGCGCCCGCCTTTCCTTGCGTATATGCCGTAGTCTTTCCGGTGTTATGGTTAATCCGAACAACTTGCTCTTATGCGCCGTCAGGACGTCAGGCAATTCACCGCTCTCGAATTCCTCGTCCGTGAGCGGGTAGTTAGCCGCATATACACCATACTGCAACGCAAGATAGAGGCAGGTCGGTGTTTTCCCCGAGCGAGACACCCCAACCAGGATGACATCTGCAACGTCGTAATTTCGACTGATGCCGCCATCGTCATTTGCAAGCGCAAAATTGGTCGCCTCTATGCGTTTCATATACGCATCGATATCGCTCATGCCATGTGCGCGACCGGGCTCGTGGGTCGCCTCTTCGCCAAGCTCGGCACCCAGCGTTGCCAAAAACGCATCAAAAATGTCCAGATGCAGGCCATTGGCCTCGCGGACGATTGCGCGAAATTCATCCTGTACCAGGGTGGAAAAAATGATCGGCCGGAGGGTCGATTTACTCGCCGACGCGTTGATCTTGTGAAGCGCCGCTCTCGCCTTGTCTTCGCTATCTATAAATGGCAAAGTCACCTGCTGAAATTTGCGGCTGTTAAACTGCGTCAGAAGGCTGTGGCCGAGTGTTTCAGCGGTCACTCCGGTCTGGTCGGATAGAAAAAATACGGTGCGTTCGTCCATGTGGACGATTGTCTACCTCCGGCTCGATAACCTCAAGGGAGCAAACTTTGAACCCATATGTCATCAAGCTCAGCGAGCTTGGTATGCATGATGTTGAAACCGTTGGCGGCAAGAACGCATCTCTCGGCGAAATGATTGCGAACCTCAGTGGGCTCGGGGTCATGGTGCCGGGTGGATTTGCAACCACGGCGGCCGCATATCGCGATTTTCTCATCACTGACAATCTGGGTGAGCGCATCAATGCGTTGCTGGATCAACTCGATGTGGACGACATCGGCGCACTGGCCAAGGCCGGAGAGTCAATTCGCGGCTGGATCATGGCGGCCCCTCTGCCGGACAAGCTCACTGCTGCTATCAGAGCTGCCTGGGCCGACATGTCTGGCGGCGAGGATATAGCCGTTGCCGTACGCTCATCAGCGACCGCGGAAGACCTGCCAGATGCCTCCTTTGCCGGACAACAGGAAACCTTTCTCAATGTGCGCGGTCTCGAACAGGTAATCGAAGCATTGCATAAAGTCTATGCTTCGTTGTTCACAGACCGGGCAATTGCCTACCGCGTACACCAGGGCTTTGATCATGCCGTGGTTGCCTTGTCCGTGGGCGTGCAGCGAATGGTACGTAGCGACATCGGGTCCGCCGGCGTCATGTTCACGCTGGACACCGAGTCCGGGTTTCGTGATGCTGTTTTTATTACATCGTCGTACGGCCTGGGTGAAACGGTTGTCCAGGGAGCCGTCAATCCTGACGAGTTCTACGTGTACAAGCCTGCGCTGCAAAGCGGCAAATTCCCGATCCTGCGCAAGAACCTGGGTGCCAAGGCACTCAAAATGATCTACAGCGACAAGCCCGGCGAAACGGTTACAACCGTGGATGTCGATGTCGCACAGTCGCAGGAATTCTCGCTCAGCAACGATGACATCATCGAACTCGCCCGCATGGCGGTCACGATCGAGGCACATTATCAGCGACCCATGGATATCGAATGGGGCAAAGATGGTAGCGATGGGCGCCTGTATATCCTGCAGGCACGTCCGGAAACTGTGCAGAGTCGCAGTGGCCGAACCATTCACCGCTACACGCTGAAAGATCGCTCGACGATCGTCAGCACCGGTCGCAGCATAGGCCAGAAGATTGGTATCGGGACAGCGCGCGTCATCCGGAATGCCCGGGAAATGGGTCGCGTACAGGCGGGCGACGTCCTAGTCTCCGATATGACGGACCCGGACTGGGAACCGGTTATGAAACGGGCCGCCGCCATAGTTACCAATCGCGGCGGGCGTACCTGCCATGCAGCCATCATTGCTCGCGAACTCGGTATACCGGCCGTGGTCGGCTGCGGTGACGCAACGGATGCAATCCTGGATGGTACGGATGTAACCGTAAGCTGCGCAGAAGGTGATGAAGGCTACGTTTATGAGGGTCGCCTGGCCTTCGAAGAAACCCGCATAGAGCTGGATTCGCTGCCCGAAATTCCCGTTAAGATCATGCTCAACGTCGGCAATCCGGACCGGGCGTTCGATTTTGCCAATATACCGAATCACGGCGTTGGCCTCGCGCGACTGGAATTCATTATCAATCGCATGATCGGCGTGCATCCGCAGGCATTGCTCGAGTATGACCAGCTGGACACGGCAACCCGCGAGGCGATTGACGAGCAAATGGCCGGCTACCCCGAGCCAGTGCAATTCTTCATCGACAAGCTCGCGGAAGGGGTTGCGACTATTGCGGCCGCGTTCGCCCCGCAACCCGTGATCGTACGTCTCTCGGATTTCAAATCGAACGAGTACGCGAACCTGATCGGCGGCCATCGTTACGAACCCGATGAAGAGAACCCGATGCTTGGCTTCCGTGGCGCCGGCCGCTATGTCGCCGAAAGCTTTCGTCCCTGTTTCGAACTCGAGTGCGCGGCGATTCGCAGGGTTCGCAATGACATGGGCTTGAACAACGTGCAACTGATGATCCCGTTTGTGCGCACCGTTTCCCAGGCGAAGCAGGTTATCGAATTACTCGCAAGCAACGGTCTTGAGCGTGGCAAAGACGGCCTGAAGATTATCATGATGTCCGAACTGCCAAGCAACGCGCTGCTCGCCGATGAATTTCTCGAGTACTTCGACGGCATGTCCATAGGCTCGAACGATATGACCCAGTTGACGCTCGGCCTGGATCGTGACTCTGCACTGGTGGCCGATCAGTTCGACGAACGTGACCCGGCCGTCAAGGCAATGCTCGAAATGACGATCAAGGCCTGCAAGAAACAGGGGAAATATGTCGGTATCTGCGGCCAGGGACCGTCCGATCACCCTGACCTTGCTCGCTGGCTACTGAACCAGGGCATTGAAAGCATGTCCCTGAACCCGGACAGCGTTATCGAAACCTGGTTGTTTCTAGCCGGTGAATCGGTTTAGAAAATCAAAAGCGGTCGTAACGTGAACGCTTTTGCCATCGGATTCTCGGCAACCACAATCCGAGTATGATACCTATCACGAGCACCAGCGCGCCGGACATGAACCAGTAACGCTTGGTTTGACCGGACAGGCCCCGGTTTTCCTCCTCGAGCGTGTCGATGCGGATATCCGCATCCACCAGCTTTTGCCGCAGGCTCTTGTTCTGCTCGTTGATCGTCAGCACGTTGGCGGCGGTGCTCTTGATTTCCGCCAGCTCTTTCTCCAGCGCACTCTTCTGGCTCTCAAGGGTCTTGATTTTCTTTTGTGCCGAATCGTATTCACTGCGTACAGCGCCAAGCTGCGAATTCAGCGAGGATCCTTCAGTCTGCGCATTGGTGAGCTGGCTCGTCAGTTTGTTTAGCTGTTCCCTGGCGCTTGGCTCCGGCATCAGGTAGCGCGTCAAAACCCAGCCTTCCGTGCCGCCCGATGTGCGCACCAGCGAATAACCTGAATCCGCGTCCCGTTCCAGCACTTCTATCTGGGCACCGCTCTTGAGCATCAACTGAATGGCATTCGAGGTACTCGGCCCGGACCGCAATGTGATCTCAAACTGATCCGTCACCCAGGCGGGGGCCGCAAGTGCTGCAAGCGGCGCCAGCGCCAGACAGCAGGCGATGAGTCCTGTGAATTTTCTCAACATCATATGCATCCGCACTCGGAAAGTATCCTGCGTTTCGGTGTAGTAACAAGCCAAAGCTCGACGGCTTCTGGCGATCTCGCAACTATAGGACAAGTTATTCGGACTGGCTAGAAGTCTTCTCGGCAGCGACACCATGACGCTGTTGCCAGGCGATCAGCAGATTGTTGGCCGGCATCGCGTAAATGCGCTGCCGAACCAGGCCATGACGATGCGCGAGTTCGGTGATTTGCTCAAGTTCTCGCAGGCCCATTCCTCGCTTGCGTTCTCGTAATGACTGGTCAAACGACTCATTGCTGGCAGTCGTGCAGCGTCCGTCCCGCTTGAAGGGACCGTAGTAACAAAACATACCGCCATCCCTGAGTATCGAACTGACAAACGGCAACATTCTTTTGCCGGCCGCTTCATTCATGATATGCAGGGTGTTGCTGGAGTACACCGCATCATAAATTGCTCCAACCGGCACGGCCGTGTTCATGTCGAGCACGCTGGGTGGCTGCACGTTTGACAGACAGGCGCCCGCCAGTTGCGCCTTGATACCCTCATGATTTTCGGCAAGATCACTCGTCTGCCAATTCAACCACGGCATTGCAGCCGCAAATGTGACGGCGTGCTGTGCGGTGCCAGATCCGATCTCGAGAAGCGAGTGACAGTTGGCCAGCTCGAAGCGCAGTACGCCGAGAATGGGTTCGCTGTTGCGCGCACTGGCGGGCGAATATGGCGGCGGCCTCGTCACTCGGACGAAATCTGGGCTGCCTGGTCCAGCAGGTTTGCGCGATACCAGGCAAGTTCGGCGATCGAATCACGAATGTCAGAGAGCGCACGATGCGCCGATTCCTTGTTGAAGCCGGCGGCGACCCGGGGTGCCCATAGTTGCGCGAGGATCTTCAACGTACTGACATCTAGATTTCGATAATGAAAGAATTTCTCGAGGGCCGGCATTTCACGTGCAAGAAAACGACGGTCCTGACAAATACTGTTGCCGGCCATTGGGGATAAGCCGGCATCGACCCAAACCGCCAGGAATTCCAGCGTCCGCGATTCGGCCTCGGCCAGCGTCAAATGACTTTCCAGTACCCGGGCTGTGAGACCCGATGCCGCGTGCTGGCGCGTGTTCCATGCATCCATCGCCTCCATCGTGTCGCGGGATTGGCCGATTGCGAGCACCGGTCCTTCCGCGAGCTCGTTGAGGTTTTTGTCCGTGACAATCGTCGCGATTTCAATGATCGTGTCATGAGCTGCGTCGAGCCCGGTCATCTCGAGGTCGATCCAGACCAGGTTGGTACTTTTATCCATGGCCCAAGTGTAAATGGGCGAGGTGTAACTCGCCAGCGGCGCCAGCGGCAATTTTGACCCAGCAGCTTGCACCCGCCGGCGCACGGCGAAGCACAGCGCACTGGTGTGATATGCGGGTTGGTGGGCATACTGCCGAATGGATTGACAGACGACCGGCGATGCCAGATACAAATGCAACCGTAACCGCAACCTACAGCCGGCGTATGCGACTGCTGCTCGACACGGGCCAGGAAGTCGGTGCGCGCATTCACGGCAAGAAACTCAAGACGGTGTGCGCCGATCGTGTACGTGCGGAGCCGATTCCCGGGGAGCCTGACTGGCTAATTACCGAGATCGGGGTACGCCGCAACGTGCTTGACCGGCCCGACAGTCGCGGCAACACCGAGGTATTGGCGGCCAACATTGATCGGCTGGTGATTGTCGCGGCCGGACTGCCGAAGCCCGACTGGTTCGTTCTCGATCGCTACCTCTGTGCCGCGGAGCTTATGCCAGCCGGTGCGCTGATTGTGTTCAACAAATCCGACCACGAACTGCCAGCGGGGGCCGCGGATGCCCTCGCCGTCTATACAGCGCTCGGCTACGAACTGCTCAATACCAGCGCCACGACCGGACATAACCTGGCCGAGCTAGGTGCAATGCTTGGCTCATCAACCGCATTGGTCGTGGGTCAGTCCGGCGTCGGAAAATCAAGCATTATCAACATAATATCCGACGGAGCAGAGCTCAGAACCAGCGCCGTCTCGAACAAGACACGCGAGGGCAAGCACACCACGGTGAATTCGATAATGTTGCCCACCGCAGCCGGCGGCTCGATCATTGACTCGCCCGGCGTACGCGACTACGCACCGGTGTTTCGTTCGCAGAGCGAGGTCCAGGCAGGATTCATCGAGATTCAGACGGCGGCAACAGGATGCCGCTTTGCCAACTGCCTGCACCTGCGTGAGCCGGACTGTGCCGTGAAATCAGGGGTGGAACGTGGCAAAATCGCCGCACGGCGCTACGAGAGCTACAGACGCGCGGTGGTTCTTGCTGAGCGGGCGCAAAAAAAATATCGATAGGTGCAATCAGTCGTCAAACCGATATAATTCCGGCCCCGGCGTCACATAGCCACGACATTCTGGCCAGGCGCAAGAAATCCAGAGAACCCATCATGACAAGCAAGTTAGCTGCCCTTAAACAATGGGTACAAGATGTCGCAGCCCGGACCGAGCCGGCTGCAATCCACTGGTGCACCGGCACTGACGATGAATACCAGGCACTGGTAAGCGGGATGCTGGCTGACGGCACGCTCACCAGCCTGAACCAGGACAGCTATCCCAACTGCTACCTGCACTTATCGGACCCGAATGACGTTGCCCGAGTCGAGCATCTGACCTACGTTTGCACCTCGAACAAGGACGATGCCGGACCGAATAATAACTGGATCGCGCCAGCCGAAGGCCACGACAAAGTCGACGCGCTCTTCGAAAGTGCGATGCGTGGCCGGACGATGTACGTCATTCCCTACTGCATGGGGCCGATTGATTCGCCACATTCTCGTTGCGGCGTCGAAATCACGGACAGTCCTTATGTCGTCGTGAATATGAAGCTGATGACGCGCATGGGCACGGCAGCACTTGAACGTATTGAGCGCGAAGGAACGTTCGTGAAGGGCCTGCACTCAACCGGTGACCTGGATCCCGAACGGCGCCTGATCATGCATTTCCCGGAGGAACTCAGCATCAAGAGCATCGGCTCGGGTTACGGCGGCAATGCCTTGCTGGGGAAGAAATGTCACGCGCTCCGCATTGCGAGTTACCAGGGACGGACGGAGGGCTGGCTCGCGGAACACATGCTGATTGTCGGGGTGGAAAGTCCAACGGGCGAGACTCATTACATTTGCTGCGCGCTGCCCTCGGCCTGCGGCAAGACCAACCTGGCAATGTTGATTCCACCGGCATCACAGCCCGGCTGGAAAATCTGGACACTCGGCGACGACATCGCCTGGCTGCATGTCGATGACGACGGCCAATTGCGGGCGATCAACCCCGAATCGGGTTACTTTGGCGTCGTTCCGGGCACCAACCAGAAGACCAACAAGAACGCGTTCGACATGATCACCCACGATACGATCTTCACGAATGTCGCACAAACCAGCGATCGGGAACCCTGGTGGGAAGGCAAAAAGGTCGGCGAACCCAGTATCGATTGGCAAGGTCGTCCATACGACCCGGCCAATGGCCCGGCAGCGCATCCCAACTCGCGCTTTACCGTCTCGGCTACCAACAATCCCAGCTATTCCAGCCTTGCCGAGGCCGCCGAGGGCGTGCCGATTACTGCGATTGTCTTCGGCGGTCGCCGCAAGGAACTGGCACCCCTCGTTTACCAGTCAAGAGACTGGAAAAATGGTGTGCTGGTTGGGGCTGGCGTTGCCTCCGAAACCACTGCCGCCAATGTCGGCGAGGTAGGTGTGGTGCGTCGCGATCCGATGGCGATGAAACCGTTCTGCGGCTATAACTTTGCCGACTATTGGGCGCACTGGCTGTCTTTTGACAAACGTTCCACCAAACTGCCGAAAATCTTTCACATCAACTGGTTCCGCCAGGATGATGAAGGACGCTTTCTCTGGCCTGGCTTCGGTGAAAATCTCAGGGTTCTGCGCTGGATTATTGACCGCTGTGAGGGTCGTGTGGATGCCATCGAAACGCCGATCGGCTTCCTGCCAACCGCTGACGGCATTGACACCCGGGACCTCGCGATCAGCCAAGAAGCGCTAGAGGCGCTGACGACGATCGATATAGCGCAGTGGCGCGAGGAGATGGCCTCTATCGGTGAGTATCTTGAGTTGTACGGAAACCGCTTGCCCGACGCTCTGCGCGAAGAACAGCAGCGTGTGACAGAGGAACTCGCCAAAGCGTCGTAGCAGCGGCATGCTGCCGCGATCCGTTGCACAAGAACGGTGCCGGTAAAGAACAGCGTTGAAAAGGCTTAGCCGATCGCTTTGTAGTGAATCGCCAGCGATGCGCCGGGTTCTTCCGCCCGGCCGAGGCCGATGGTGCCTTCCCCCGAAAGTTCTGTCGAATCGCGGCGCAGGAACGACTCATTGCCCTGCAGGTCCTGCAGGAAGGTGCCATTCGTGCTTTGGTCGGTCAGCACGAACTTGCCGCGCCGCATTTCAACTTTCGCGTGAATACGTGAAATTAGATTGCCCTTGACGACAAGGTCGTTGTCGTCGGCACGGCCGATGGTCACACTTTTTTTCTGGTCCGAAAGTTCGACAGTCGCGCTGCGAAAACTCAAGACCAGCCGCGCCACATTGCGGGTTTTGCTTTCCCATTCAATCGTGGGCAGCATGCTCGTCGCCTCTTCCGGGTTCCAGAGCAACTCGTACAACGCCACCTCATCCAGGCGACCACGTACCGTCGCAACGTCGATCTGGCGCGTCTGCTTACTCAATTCCGGGCTCATCTTCTTGACCGTCTCCCCCGAAATGACGATCTGCTTGGCTTTCGCCTGCGACGTCATGCGATTCGCCGTGTGCACTGCCGCGCCGAAAATATCGTTCTGCTCCTGAACCACCGGGCCGTAATGACAGCCGATTCGGATCGACACCGGGATACTGTCATCCTTGCGGGCATCTGCTGAAATGCGGCTTTGCATAGCCACAGAGGCACTCATAGCCTCATCGACGGACGGAAATGTCGACATGACCTCGTCGCCAATGGTCTTGATCACCGTACCGTTAAATTGATGGGTTGCATCTTTCATGACTTCGAGACAGGCAGCGACGGTTGCGCTGGCCTTGGTATCGCCAAATTTGTCGTACAGCTGTGTGCTGCCAACCACATCGGCAAATAGAATTGCTACTTCAAGATCCCGAGCCATCTGTTTATTTTACAAGCTATTTTTCAGCAACGATATAAGCAATCCAGGCCAGGTCGGCCTCCCCTTTGGCATCTGGCGCGAATTCGCCATTGCCCTCGCCGTCCTCATCCTCGCCTTCCCAGTAGACGGTTACTTTACTGAAGCCGGCTTCAAGCAACAAATCACGCAATTCGGGTGCGGTATACATGCGCCATTCGTAGGTAAAGGCCTTCTTGAGCTTCGAGCCATCGCGGAACTTGAAATGAATGTGGCAGCGCATGTGGTTCGTGACGGGATGAAATTCCGCCTGGTCCCAGATATAGGTAAAATCGTCATATTTGGTCTTCTCTTTCGTCTCCTCGAACGACTCCGGACCACCAAACATGTCCATAAACAGCACACCGTCGTCTTTCAAAGCCGCATGGCAGCGCTGCATATAGCGCAGCATCGTCGCACGCTCCTCAAATATCCAGTAGCTGAAATTAAACGCAGCCAAAAGGTCGACTTTCGGAGTTTCTACGGTCAGAACGTCCGATTCGATCAGGCTGACGCGCGCCTGGTCCTCGGTTGCAAGCTTCCCAACGCGATTGCGACGGCCCCAGTCCAGAACTTCAGGGTCAATGTCCACACCGATCGCCTGGTATTCGGGACCCTGCCGGACCCATTCGCAGGAAGCCGCGGAGGTGCCGCAAAAGTCCTCCCGCAAAAGGTAAGCGGTGCGACCCCGGATCTCCTTGAACGTCGTCTGCAGAAACTCGACCTCATTCTCTACGTTCTGCACGGACATCTCATACAGTTCATGGATATCGGCTTTCTGTGCCATCGTCAATTTGCTTTTCGCGTGCTTGGCGCTCATCGCTGGGGTCTTACTCCTCAAATGGTGTGGCAATAGACTTGAATCAAGCGCTGCATTCTATGCAGCTTCGGGTATGGCGTCGAGCGCCCTCTGTAAAATCTCGGGTCCCGCACCTGGTAAATGCGCGTTCTCGCTGAGATAGCGTCGCCAGGCTCGCGCACCCGGCTGATTGGCAAACAAACCGAGCATATGGCGCGTTATCCGGTTCAGGCGCTCGCCACGAACCAGTTGCGCCTCTACATAGGGCATCATCTCCTGCACCAGCGCCGACCTGTCCGGCAGCGCACGACCCGAAATGAAACGGTGCTCGATCTCGGCGAGAAAATACGGGTCGTGATAGGCACGACGGCCGATCATGACACCGTCCACGTGTTGCATCGCGACTTCGACATCGCTGAGTTCCGCAATGCCGCCGTTCAGTACAATTGTCAGTTCGGGAAAGTCGCGTTTGAGCCTGTAAACACGCTCATGATCAAGCGGCGGTACCGTTCTGTTTTCCTTCGGACTCAAGCCCGACAGTATCGCGATACGCGCATGCACTACGAATATGCGGCAACCCGCGTTCGCAACTGCGTCAACAAACCGGACGAGGTATTCGTAGTTATCATCATCATCGATACCAATCCGTGTCTTGACAGTAACCGGAACGTCGCTGGCTGCCTGCATCGCACTGAAGCAGGTGGCTACCAGTCCGGGATTTGCCATCAGGCAGGCACCGAACTGGCCACTCTGTACCCGATCGCTTGGGCAACCAATGTTGATGTTGATCTCATCGTAGCCGACGGCCGCACAGATGGCCGCTGCGGCAGCCATCTGATCAGGATCGCTGCCGCCCAGCTGCGCTGCAACCGGGTGTTCAGAAGAATCAAAGCCAAGCAGCTTGTCCCGGTCGCCATGCTCAACCGCAGCCGCGGTCAGCATCTCGGTGTAGAGCCGCGCGCCAGGGCTAATCAGGCGCATGAAATATCGACAGTGGCGATCCGTCCAGTCCATCATGGGAGCGACGGATATTCGTGAACGTATTTGCATCTCAGCATTGTTGGTCATATTCTACTTTTAAATCAACAAGTTATTGTTATTTATTTTGTACTGATTTTGTACTCGTTGTCGCCCTTTTAGTGAGACATTGAGCTCATGTCGCACCGATGTCGCACCGATGTCGGGTTCATGTCGCACCAAAATCAGCAGATTTGAGAGTGTTTTCATGGCCACAATCAAAACCCGTCAGCGAAAAGACGGCAGTCTAGCGTATCTCAGCGAAGTCCGAATCAAACGCGGCGGCAGGATTGTTCACAGAGAATCCAGAACATTTGATCGCCGCACGCAGGCCAAAGCCTGGGCAGAGTCCCGGGAAAAGAAATTTGCGAAAAAAATTCCAGTAGCAAAGCGCTCGCTGAATTTGACTCAACCAACATTGCGTAAGGTTCTCGAGAAGTATCGCGAGGATATTTCTGAAGTACGCCCAATGGGTCGCAGCAAGACAAGCAGTATACGGTTTCTTGAAAAGTGCGAGATCGCCAGGATGACAGCCTGCGAGATCAAGTCATCCGATATAATCGCCCATGTGCGGTCGCGACGACGGAGCGGCGCTGGCCCATCTACCGCAAACAATGACATTGTCTGGTTGCGAGTGATTTTGCGTTATGCGCGCGCCGCATGGGACCTCCCCTTCGATCTAACCGTAATAGACAACGCCAGCGAGGTACTTAAGGCGGAAAAACTGATTTCGAAAGCAAAACGCCGTTCGCGACGGCCTACGACAGACGAGCTCGACGCACTGACCGAGCTCTTCGAGCGACGCGACAAACGACGATCGAATATACCGATGAACGACATCATGTGGTTTGCGATTCACTCCGCACGTCGACAGGCCGAAATTACTGACCTACTCTTCAGCGATAATGATCAAAAATCACAAACTGGTGCTGTCCGAGACCTTAAACATCCGACCGAGCGTGGCCGAATCCGACGATTCAAGTACACATCGGAAGCGTGGGAAATAATCTGTCGCCAGATACATGATGACAACAGGATATTTCCGTTTGAGTCGCGATCGGTTGGCAGTGCCTTCCGCCAAGCCTGTAAGCTACTCGACATCCATGACCTGCACTTCCACGACCTACGTCATGAGGCGACCAGTCGTCTATTCGAGGCGGGGTATTCAATTGTTGAGGTGCAACAATTTACACTGCACGACAGCTGGGGGACTTTGAGCCGTTACACGCACCTACGGCCCGAGCAACTTGAAATACGAAAATGAGCGGCGCCCAAGAACTAGAAAAAGTGCGCTAATAGGCTTGGATGGCGATGTCTACTATGCTACCGCCACGTCTAACGACAAAGACTGAGGAACTGGAGCATACAGAGAACCACCAACTTAACAGGCGTCACTTCCCGCAAATGACCTGTTAAGAATATCCATACACTCACAAACGCTTATAATTCCTAGCTAAAGTTCCGTAAGTTGCCAGTCACCCGCAAAATTCGGAAAACCGTCTATACTTTCAGTTTAGATTCCGCAAACAATATTTGGCAGCTCCCAGACAAATTACATTTTCGAGATCAGGAGAGACCGTTATGCAACTATTATCCATCCTGCTGCTCGCGACGGCATTTTTACTTTCCACAAATGCGCACGGAGAATCGTTTAATCCGACCGCACCAAGCGCCACCGATATCATTAGAGAGTCGCACTTGAATAGCAGCACTCTTCCCGACGGAATCGCGTTTACTCAGAACATGGGGGTTCTCGGTGTCCTTGCTGAGGACGATTTTGATTTTGCGGTTCTTTATCTGGTTGACGATGCTGGATTGAGCGTCGAGGATGCGAAAAAAATTGTGGCCTCATCAGGCATGGAACTAGCCGCAATTGAATCAGAAGTTTATGCTCAACTACGCGAGTTGGGATGTACTGGAGATGGCTCGGCAAAACTCTATGATGATCAAGTGTATGCACTCTTTGAGCGCATGTATGAGATTCGTGAGGAGATAGCAAATAGCCACTTAAAGAGCTTTCGTGACGGCCTGAACAAAGATGCAAGCGGATTATTCAAGCAGTGGCTGGATGCAAGGAAAGTTGACACTCAATATGTAAAATTTAACTTTAAGAATGCATATGCCAAAAATGGCGGCAGCGCGGACGCCGATCTTGCTGAAATTTGTCTATAAACGGCTGAGACAAGAAGTGAAGTATATTGCCATTTAGACTGCAGTAATTGTCGCGCGTTGTTCAATCAACACGGGTGTTATGGCTTGGTCAGCAACCGGCCAATTAATTGTGCCGCAGGGCGCGGCTGAAGTTACCTCAATCACTTATGGAAAAAGCCCAGCTGCTGCAACGTGGGTTACTAAGTTGGATGTGGAGGAAGTGTTGATCGCAGAAGGATCGAATGTAAACACAAGTAACAATTCATGCTCGCGCTCAGGTGGCGATTGATGTACTCGGCAATCGCCTCAACGTCATTGAGGGCCGCAGGTGACCAGCTTACTCGGATATCCATTTGGCGAGTCGCCGCTCGGCCTCACCTTGCGGCATGCTACCGTGATCGTTGGCAGCTTGAATCCCGCGCAGTACGTTTTCGATGTGGTGCAGGTGATATTGGACGTCTTCAAGACTGCAGTCATCAGGCAGCTTGTCGAGTAATGCCTGGATTTCCTTAATAGCACGTGCCGTTATGACGTAACGGTTTGCTGATGCGACACGCGGCATGTTCTGCGCTCCAAGGCATTCAGGGCCGCGTGCCCTGCTCCAGCGGCGCAACAATCCTGTCGATAATGCGGGTGTGGACATCGTTTCGAGCAGCGTTCTCGAATGCCCTTGGTTCTCATGTATCACCTTAGGGCGCTGGATCAGGTCAGAAGAATCGGTGGGGCGCACTTAGTTGCCGCGTGGCTGGCGGCTTCGAAACTCATCAATATAGAATTCGATCGGCTCAGCAGTCCCCGTCTCGTGGACATTGCCATTCATGCGGTTGACTATAAAGGGCGCATTACCGGCCAACATATATTTCGATTCTTCAGTCTCAATAAACTTCCGGGTATTGTAAAAAAATACCCAACCAAAAGACTGCTCCATAGTCCGGGTCTCAACAATGCCAAGCGGCTCACCTATGGTTTGCTCCATTTCATCAGGCCTTGCTCTGACAATATCCATTGCCTCAAAAATATTTATCACTCTTGCACCTGTGCTAGTTCGTTCTCAAGAATTGAAAACTCGTAAAGCCGTCAAACGACGCAGCCTTGCCTGTCTGTCCATCAAGGAATCGAACCGTACCTCGCTGATTTATGACGTTGAAGACATGACCAACTCCGTCGCCACGAGCACCAAACACCATGCCACGCGCCCCAGAGCCCGCATTCGAAATTAGCGACTCAACTTCACGTCGACCTGAAACCGCACAAAACACGCCACCAAATTGCCGTTCAAGAGCAGAAATACTGGGACGTTGATTTCCCTTGCAGCATTTCAGCAATCTCAGGCACCGCTGAGCGATTGAGACCGGCTTGCGTATTCGGCCAATAGCTCGCTACGCCACGCTGCTGCCAGCGCTTGGGAGGAGAATCCATAGGCCAGTTGCTGCTTCAATGCCTCCGCAATATGGACAGCCTTGAACGACTTGATCACCGGAACGTAGCGCTCCAGTGAAACGTCGCAGCGGAACGCTATTATCGCAATCTCGCTGCTTCTTTCACAGTACATGCACCACTCGGAAGCCTCTGAAGAACAACCGAACCGGTCGATGTCATAGATCCAGCCGACGCCGGGATTCGTACCTCTCAGCAGTAGCTGATACGAGTCCGGCGTTGTCGTGCGATCGATGAAGAACCGAGATTTACGAAGATCATCATCTACAGACGCGTCCATATTCGCCAGACAGGCGCAAGTCGCACCTTCGATCTCGAGCAATGCTTTGACGTGCCCGACGAACGCTGCGTCAAACATCCAGTCCGAATCGAAGAAAAAGAATTCGCACCACGCGCTGCCAAAGACATTGCGCGGGAATCTGTGATCGCGGCAAATCTGGCTATTCACATTGTCGGCAGCGTTCGCACAAATATGCTTTAGGGCGTCCATATTAGCTTACCTCTCTCTTCGTTCAGAAGCCGCCCAAACGGATCTTGCTCAGGATATCTCCCGCCGCATTAGTGACTTGTGCGCTTGCTGAGCCGGTGCTGGTGGCCGTGTAGATCGTGTAGGTCTTTTGACCGTTGCTGAGAATTGTCACCGGGCCGTTTGCCCCCGTGGTCTGGCGCACAATCCTGTAACTATTCGATAGGAGATTGGCCTGAAACTCTCGAGCCGTCAGATTCGTCGCCAAGTTGGCATAGCGCGACCCTGCCGCAGTTACGTTTGCCACCTTAGTGACCGCGCCAGCCCCCCTTTCGGCCGGCGCCGTGCCTTGGCGAATCGCAGTGGCACCCGTTCCCGTCGGTATCGATCCATAGTAAAACAAGTTTACGGTGTATTGTTGATAGTACACCAAATTCGGGTCAACGTGCCGGTCAAGGTCGCAACCTGTCTTGCAGGAGCCCTCAACCATACCCTGAAAGAACTCTTCATCCGACCCCCACAACAGATCGATGAAAGCGTTTACGGCAGCCCCTACGTAGGAGCCCAATGCCGTTTGGCTGTTTACATTTGGCGTCCTGTCGACGTAGGCAGTCAGCGTTCCTGAGGGATACTGCCATCCGGGATCCGTTGCCCATCGGTCAAAGTCCGGTGCTCCGGTACCGTCATCGTAAGGATTCTCAACGATGCTATCTTCAGAATCTCCCGGCAAAGGCACGATCGGAAACGGCCCACAACCGCCGATTTCCTGGCAGACGTCGATATTCGGATTTGCCGGGCCATCATCGTCGATAAATCCCGTCGGATCGATCAGCGACAGTGGATTATTGCGCACGTAGGAAAAGCGGTTGAACGACTGACCGTTCATCGCGTGTGGCACGTAGGAATCCGAACTGATCATGCGCCCGATGATCGGATCCTGAACTCTCCCGTTCATGTGCGTCAACTGCACATTGTCGAGATGTTCATGCCCTGTGTAGCCGCGCTCGGTCTTGTGCGAGACCGTGAACTGGCTGTCGGACGTGTCCGCGCTCCAGTCCGTATTTCGGCGTTTGCCGAAGGCATCGAAACTGTAAGACTGGACCAGCGAACCCGAGCCGTTGGTCAGCGCTACCACGCTGTTCATGTGGTCCCGATGCACGTAACGCGTGTTCGTGCTGCCGGCAGTGGGCCGTGTATAGATGGCGACAGTCTGACCATTTGCGCGGATATTGTGCTTGTACTGAGTCGTGCTGCCTACCGTTTCCTTCTCTAATAGTCCGGCAATGTAGATGGTCGTTACCGTGCTGGATCCGGTCTTGGCAACCTGTTTTACGCGCTGCCGATCAGCGCCGTAAAGGAATTCAGCGAAATCACTGGTCCCGTAGTTGACCTTATCCGGCTTGTTATGCGACGTCCAGGTGATGGCCTTGCCCGCACGTACGTCCATGTTGCCGTTCTCATCGTATTCGTAGCTGCCAGGGCGCGTGCCGGTGATACTGCTTACAGCATGCACATTGCCGCTGTAACTGTACGTACCGACATCGCTCTTGTAGCTGATATTGCCGTTGGCAAGGTAATTCAAAGTCACCGATTGAACGCCGTTCAGTTTGGCTGTCTTCAAACGGCTAAGTCCGTCGTACGTCAGCGCCTCTGTTTTGCCCTGGTTGTTATCCAGTCGAGAGGTCAGGTTGCCGAGCATGTCCCAGCCAAAACTCAGGTCCTGGATCGTTGCGGTGAGATTCGGGCCCGTCCTGATGGTCTTCAGAAAACCATTGGCCCGATCATATGCCCGATCTTCATCCATGCCGTTGCCGAACGACGCCAGACGTTCCCTACCCAACGCGTCGGTTTCGTTGAGTTGATAGTAGACCGTTCCCGGACTGTCGCCATTCTTTACTTTCTCGGTGTAACCCCAGCTGTCGTAATCGTAATCCGCCTTGAAGCGCACGCCCGAGGTGCTTGTGGGATAAGTGATCCGTTTCAACTGACCCTTGCCGTCGCCGCTTGCGTGATAATCGAGGTCAATCTGATAACCAATGGAGTCCACAGTCGTCGTGATCTGGGATGCTCTACTCAGAGTATCGAAACTATAGGCTTCGCTTACGCCACCGGGGGACGTGACCCCGGAGGGTAACCAGAGTTTGTGGTCGTTACTCGTGTAATAGCTCCAGGTGGTGGTCCCTTCACTTTCGACCCGAGTCTTAGGCAAGCCGAGCTGATTAAAGGTAAACGTCGCCGTTTGGCATTTCGCGTCTTTCCGGCTGGTCATGTCGCCAAACACATTGTAGCCAAACGTCACGCTCTTGCTCTGGTTACAGGAGGGCGCATCCATATCGGGTACAATCATCGAGATCTTGTCGCCTCGCTCGTTGTAGTTGATCGTCGTCAGCGCGTTTCCGGGGTCCCAGGTCTTGTGCAGTTGATCAAAGCTTGTGTATTCGTACTCCGTTTCACCGTTCAATTCGTCGATCACCTTCTCAAGACGACCGAGCGGATCGTGCCGGTACTCGGTGTCCTGGCTTTCCGCGTTTGTCACAGTGTAATCCAGGCCCGAGTACGAGATTGTCGTGATCGCACCCGAGGTCGTTGTCTCACTGATCGGCCGATCCGCTTCGACCAAGCGCCCCTGTATGTCGTAGTCCATTTGCACGAAAAAGCTGGGTTCGCCATCCACCCAAGGCAGGTAGCGCTTGTCGACCCGTCCTTGCTGATCGTAGTCGATCCGGTACTTCGATGACTCGCCGGTTGGCAGGGAACGCCACCCGCCCACCGGCCGGCCGTAACTGTCCAGGAAGTCACTTCGTTCGAACGAGTTCGCTGACGCCTCGGTCTTGATCGACATAACGCCCTCTGAAAAGGTGCAGGGCGCAGTGCATTTCGAATAGCTCGTCGTGTTGCCGGTGCTATCCGGCCGGGTTTCGCTTGCAAGGCGTCCGAGCATGTCATACGTCCATGACGTTTTTTGCCCACGCGCATCCTCGACGCTGAGGGGCTTCGTGTGTTTGTAGTCCCACACGATCGATGTGGTCGGATCCGTGTAGCTGTCCACATAACGTTTGATTGAGGTTGGTAATTGGCCATCGGTATCGAAGAAATACTCTGTTTTCCGGTCAGCTGCTGTACCGTTTGCGTTGTCTTCGGTAACCGTTTTGACATTGCCGTAGCCGTCGTACGTCAACGTGGCCTTGAGCTGGTCAGCCGTCGACGCCATGGATGCGTCAGTTGAGGTAAGCAACGCGCAATTGCCAGGATCAAACGTGTTGTTCATCGTGCGGACCTGGGTCGTTGCTCCGGGGGCCTCGCGCGTCACTTTGACTTGCGTTGGCAGACTCAAGCACCAAGGGCCGGTAAGGTTGCTTCGCGTATAGTCGATCGTCGTCTTGTACGTATCGCCAATGGCAAAATCCGAAGTCGTGGTGATGACGCGCTTTGTTACGTTGCCATAGGTTTCATCGAACGATGGATCATCGACTGTCTTGCGCACCTTCTTGGCATGGTCCGGGCCACCTATCTGAAAGCGGTAGTGCGTCGTGGACGAAGCTCTTACAAAATAGACGCCCGAATAATCAGTCGACTGATACCATGCCGGGTCGAGCTTCGCGCTGCGATTGGACCAGTTGTCGATCCACGTCTCTTCCCATTCCAATCGGCCCACATACGGAAAATCCTGTCGATAAAGCCTGCGCGACATCCTGTAGCCTGACCCACTGTAATCGTATTCTCGAATCTGGCGGAAGCCCAGAAATCCGCGGCCTTTCAGATTTCTTTTCGAGCCCCAGTAATACACCTTGTTGGTGTAGCTGCCGCCGATACCGTCGCTGACAGTGTAGTCAGTCACAACGTGTAACGGTACCCGGTAATTCTGGTCGGTGGGAGGCGACCCCTGATAATATTGAATGTAGCGACTGCTGGTCGAAATTGGCTCGTAGTCTGGCTCAACTGTGTTGCCAAAACCGTCGGTGAATTTCGTAACCACATCTGGATGGGCGCTGTTGTGCAAACCGATTCGCCAGTAGTTACTTGAATTGACCAACCACTCGTCGTTCGCATCACCGTCGATATCCATGGCCACGGGCGGTTGCGAACTGGTCATTCCGCTGATGCTGACTGCGGTGGAGTTAAAACTCGTGCCATTGGATTTGTGAACTTTCCAGGTTGACGAATCGGCAATGATGAGATCTCGGCGACCGTCCTGATCGTAGTCGGCGAAGTCGACTTTCTGTAGTAGGGACCCGGTTATGCCCGTCAGGGTTTCGCTACCGACGCCTTTTCCGGTGCTTATCCGTACTGCCCATTGAGATCCAGTTACATACACGATATCGTCCAACCCGTCTCCGTTGATATCGACGAAACGCGGAGGGTAAAATGAATTGGAAATGCTCGGAAAGCCACCGATTAGGCTACCATACACACTGCCAGTGAAAACCAGCGGCAGTTGTTCATACGTGACAGGAAAAGTGCTCCCGATCTGCATCGTTGCGTTGATGTCGCCACGACCATCGCCATTCAGATCTGCCATCGGGCTGGTCATGACAGTCCGGTTAGGCATGGAGAAGGAAAATAGATCGTTGTGGCTGAAGACGACAGTAGCGGATGTCGCAAGGTCGTTACCGACACTCTTGCGCAGGTAAATACTGTTGCCGGACTTGTACAAGAGGTCGCCACGACCGTCACCATCGACATCTTGTGCGACACCATTGGTCTGGCTGACCGTCGATTCACCTGTATTGATATCAGTGAACCCCGTACCCGTTGAGAGGTAAACATGCCACTTGAGGTCAGTGCCCGGAAACAGCAGATCCGTTTTGCCGTCGCCATCAAAGTCGGTTACCACGGCCAGTGACGGATTCTGCGCTGACTTTGATGTATTCGACGGCGCGAGTAGCGTCCCGTTCGATGCAAAAAGAATTCGCCAGGTTCCCCCTTGCACTACCAGCACATCCTGCTGACCGTCGCCATTGAAATCACCATATTTCGGGTAGGTATGCGCGGTCGAACTGTTCCCCGTCGATTGAATAGAAGCCCATCCGGCCGTGGCGTTTTGCCAGGAAAATGTTGAGTCGGGAAGATGGTCCGCACCGACTGCCAAGTCAACAGCCGTAAGCTGGCTTCGTCCGGTGGTGCCAGTACTGTACGCCAGGTTGTAGTCACGAATGGTCCCACCACCGGTGCCAAGCAGCGTGTGCGCAATCTTTGAGAGTCGTTTTGTGCTCGACCACACCGCGCCGTAGCGATATCCGGATCGTTGGTCTGATGCGGGACGGTTTTCATACGTCATGGCCACACGGTATCGTGCAGACAAGCCTTCGGTAGGATTGGACGTATACTCGATCTTGTCGAGCAAGAACTCGCCTATCGATGCAGTGCCAGTATAGAAATAATTGATTTCATTATGAAATTGGTCTTCGGTGCGATAACGCGCCCAAAATTGTGCGGCTCCCGTTCCGGTGTAATAATAGCTGGAGCCCTGCACGTTGCCGTACGAATGATTCCGGCCATCCGGGTCCGTAACGGTGAAATACACTGGCCCGCCGCCAACCGAACCGTGCGACACAATTTTCCGGAACGTTTCAATTTCCGTTCGATATTGCGTTCCGTTTGCACCGTACGTCCCACTGATCGCGACCGGTCGTTGCCCGTCGAGGCAAAATCGATCATCCGAATCGTATCGGACACCGCGTATCTCATTGTCCTGGGCTAATGTCTTGGGACAGCGATCAATGCGAGAAATACCTTGCAGCGTCCATTTTTGACCAGCGACACCGTTGCCACCACGATGGTTGTACGCAAGGCTTATGCTTGGCTGCAGACCGCCCGTAGCCGCGTTGAGTTTGATGGGTATTCGAAAAGTCCCCGCACCTTTCGCTGAAACATCAAATTGGCCGGGCAGAGAACCCACTTGTTCCGCGGCGAATGACGAATGGGTACACGTTACGAAGGCAACGGCACCGAGTAGATGAAAGATTGATCGAGTTAAGCGTCGCATCCATGCACTCCCTTCAGTGAGTAGATCCTTACTCGGATGCGACCAATCTGGGGCTACTGCTTAAGTTCTGTCAACGGTGCTCAAGCACCGAATTCCCGCCCAAACGGCATGAATATCTCGGGCGTTGCGGTGACATAATTTGTTGTTGACGGCTCGGTCGAATAGACAACTACTTGAAAAACGCGCACGTCGCAATATTTCGAACTGGCGAATTTGCCTATCGAAGTTCTCGACGATAAGCTTGCTGGTTGATCAAGGTCACATTCACTCACGTGACTTAACGCACGAAGTAGAGTGTGAACTGTGACACGTATCGACAAATAATCTGTAAGATTTCTATTCGCGGCTTTGCATATGCGCTATTTCGACCAGGACGTTTTGGTTGGCTTTCTCATTCGAATGTAATATCCGGATCCTATCATCGTGGGTGTTACATGAACCAAATGGACGCGAGTTTCAATTGATAGGCTCGGCAATCACTTCGATGCGATCACGTGCATCAGGTAACTAGCGTACTGGGGCGTCCATTTGGCGACTCGCTGCGCGGCCTCGAGCTGTGACAGGTTTCCGTATGCATTGGCAGCCTGGATTCCGCGTTGCACTTTTGCTATGACGTACAGAGAATTCTGGACGTCGTCGAGGCCGCAATTGTCGGGCAACTTGTCGAGCATCGTTTGAACTTGTTTTCCGCACTTATAGGGTTTCCTCCGTCACGGCGACCTTCGATCCTAACCACATTTACCGTGCGAATTCCTGCGGTTCGACCACTTGGCGAACGTATTTGGCCCCACGTCACTGCCAGCAAAGCGGGCAGTGACGTGGGGCGCAACCTGAGTAGCGATGCGGCCTGCGTGCGACTTCGCAACGTGAAAGGGAAGTGACAAAGCGCTTTCAGTTGCCTATCTACGAAAATGTCAAGCGTAAACCCCAACACGCTCTGTTGGGGTTTATCCTGACAAGCGGATTGGCATTTCGTAGAGTCGCCCAACAGAATTAATCCGCCCGCCACAGCGGCTCTTGTGGCACCCGACGTTGATCTCCCGATAGGGATGTTGACTGACCCGGGCCGATGCTTCTGGCATCGCCCATACCGGCATCACAATTTTATGGTTGTGATGCACGGCTTCTAACCAGGTCCCTTCGGGCCATCTTTCATCATTCGCCCGCTCGTGGGGCATTCATCCAATTCGACGGCGCTATCCGTCCAAAGGAGGTAAATCTCTGGCGTTCAATTTCGACCTTTCAATTTCGACCCTGGCACCTTGAAGGGTCCGGCTGGTCTCTGAGACGTGATTCGTCCGCCTCAGGGTCCAAAGTGCAGGACCTGTTCAGACTTGGGGAGTGGTGTCCCTGGACCTTTACGGTTCTTCGGAACCGACAGCGTTGATGTCCAATCACGCTGTGGTCACCAAAACTAACCAACTGGAGCGTTTTACACACCGTGCGAGATCTGAACCACCAGCTACGTCAATTCTGCCGTCACAACAAAGACGGCAGCTACGCAACCCAGGCAAACCGGGTCACGATGCTCGAGCTGATGGCGAATCAGCTGGACGCCCTCGGCTACCGGAAACTGAATGCAAAGTCCTTGAAGCAAAAGCATGTCCAGGCGTTAACCCGGCGCTGGATGGCGCAAGGTTTATCCCCGAGTACCGTCAAGAACCGCATGAGCATCTTGCGATGGTGGGCGAAGAAGATTGGCAAGCCGAACATTGTTGCGAAACACAACCACCAGTACGGGATACCCAACCGGAGGTATGTGGGGCCGTCCAAAGCACAGGTCCTGAATCGGGACGCTGTTGCTGGAATCAAAGATCCCTACGTCCGTTTGAGCGTCGAATTGCAAGCCGCCTATGGACTTCGACGGGAGGAAGCGATCAAGTTTCAGCCGAGCTTTGGCGACCAGGGCGATCGCATTGTCCTGAAGGCAAGCTGGACCAAGGGCGGCAAAGGCCGCGTGATCCCGATCCGAACGGAGGCACAACGGGAGCTGCTTGACCGAGTGCACGAACTGGCTGGTCGTGGTGCACTGATCCCAGCCCAGATGAATTACTACCAGCAGCTCAAGCGCTACGAACGGCAGACCCTGGCCGTGGGCTTACGCAAGCTGCACGGACTTCGGCATGCCTACGCGCAATCACGGTACAAGGAATTAACGGGCAGAGACTGCCCGGTCGCAGGCGGATTGCCGTCAGGCTCACTGAGCAACGATGAGAAGCGTCTCGACTTCAAGGCCAGGCTCATCATCAGCCAGGAGCTCGGTCATCGTCGTGAACAAATCACCGTAGCCTACCTTGGACGGTAGCTGGGTGCATCGATGAATCCCACCTACTTCGGACTACTTGCAGAATTCGGCGAATCGGAAGTTCCGCTTGAACGCGTCTGCGAGAAGTACTTCGGACTATCTACACCAAAAGCAAAGCGCCGTGCATGCCTTCAGCAATTGCCCATTCCAGCTTATCGCGCCGGTTCTCAGAAATCGCCTTGGCTCATAAGTGCAATTGACCTTGCACAACACATCGACGAGAAACGTTCCGTTGCCGCTCGGCAATGGGCAAATATGAAATAGCGCTTTCTACCGGCGACACTTGCGCAAATTGGATCCACCATGTCGCACTTCAAGGTGGTGCGACATGAAAAAATCACTATTCATAACTGATTGAATTAGAAGTTACTTTTTCAAAACGGCGTCACTGCTCCAAAGACTGTCGGCGCGGAATTTACGAGAGCCTGCAAGTTGCTAGAGATTGAAGATTTGCATTTTCACGATCTACGTCACGAAGCGACGAGTCGGCTGTTTGAAGCCGGCTATTCGATCGTGGAAGTGCAGCAGTTCACATTACATGACTCTTGGGGCACATTGAGCCGTTACACACACTTCCGGCCTGAGTCTGTAGTAATAAGAGGACAATAATCTTGCCCACCTTTTTGCTCGAAATCTAAATATACATCTGGTATTTCACCTTCTACGAAGCTCATGGCGACGCTCACAAAGGTGAACGTAACCAAAGTATCGGCCATCTCTCGTGGCTGAAAGCCGCTTGGCAGTTATCCACTGTTCAACCGTTGAACACCGAAACCGGAGCGGATCACGGCTAGGCGTGTCTCCGAACCGATTGGCGCGGTCGGCCGAATTTACGCGAGCCTGATCGACTCGGTGATAGATGTCATCGGGGTCGTGCCTTCAATGCGTCCGTCGGCCAACCCTCTCCCCGATCCTCGCAGTCTCTATCGGATTTCCGTTCCCTAGTATCGATGCACTTGACTCGAAGTCACGCTGAGCGCCCGCCAGGGCGTTCAGTGCGATGCTCGGCTGCCTGCATGTGGCTGATCCTGGGCGCGTCATTAGCGCGTGTGGCGCGGTAATGACGCGCGCCGCAATCCCAGAAACGGTGCCGGTTCCTGCGTGAATTCCAGGATGCGCGGCGCATGATTCCGTAGCAGACTGGCTCCATCGTATTGACAGCCGAGAGACCAACGAGTCATACGGCGAAAGGGCGCGAACGAACCGCTGAGGTCGCGCAGGACAATGTCCCCGGTTCATCTTCACTCAGGGGCCCTGCCCCATTTTCTACGTAGCGAGCGCCTGTTTCTGGCTCGCATCTTTCAACTCGCAGGGATCTCCCCTGCACCACTCATCAAAGGAGGTAAATGCATTCCATGTTGCTACATCGCTCTGTTTTTAGGAGCAAAGCTGGTACCGCGCCGGTCGGGATCTGCGACGTCAGAACGCCGGTGTGGCCTGTATCGAGGCCTGTTCAGGTCTTTTAGGGAGTGGTGTCCCTGGATCAAAAGCCTATCCGAAGTGGATGGCCTTGTCTGATTACGATCGGCAAGTGATCGGAAACACTCATCGAACATGAATGTGAACGAGAGTTCCTACACCCGTGCGACGCCTGAACCACCAGCTGAAACAACTTTGCAAGTACAACCGGGACGGGAGCTACGGCACCCAGGTCCAGCGGGAGCGCCAGCTGACGCTGATCGCGAACCAGCTCTTTGAGCTTGGGTTCCGGCAAATGCAGGCGAAGTCCTTACGGCCCAAGCACGTCGAAGGGCTGGTCCGGCTATGGCTCGACTCGGGTATTGCGGCGGGCACCATGAAGAACCGCATGGCCGCTCTGCGCTGGTGGGCTGGCAAGGTGAACAAGCAAAATGTAGTCGCCCGCTCGAACGATCATTATGGGCTACTGCGCCGGCAGTACGTGAACGGCGCTGCCCGTGTGATCCCGGTGTTGATGGATCATCTGGAGAAAATCACGGATCCGTACGTCAAAATGAGCCTCGAGCTGCAGCAGGCCTTCGGGCTCAGGCGCGAGGAAGCCATCAAGATCCGGCCGAGAATGGCGGACAAGGGAGACACGCTCTGGCTCAAGGCTTCCTGGACCAAGGGTGGCCGGGCCCGGGACGTACCGATCCGGAATGAACGACAACGAGAAATACTTGACCGCGCCAGGGCGTTGGCCGGTGCCGGTTCGCTGATTCCGGCCGACACGACCTATATCCAACAGCTTAAGCGTTATGAAGGGCAATGCATCCGTGCCGGTTTGTCACGGGCGCATCGGTTCCGGCATGGCTACGCCCAGGAACGCTACCGGGAACTGACCGGTTGGGAGGCACCGGCAGCGGGTGGCCCGGCGAAGAAATCCTTGTCGTTAGATCAACGCGCGCAAGACATCAGTGCGCGCCAAACGATCGCTCGCGAGCTGGGGCATGGACGAGTGGAAGTTTCGGCAGTCTATTTAGGTCGATGAGCATGAGCCCCACCTATTTCGGATTGCTCGCAGAATTCGGCGAGGCTGAGATTCCCCTGGATCGAATGTGCGAAAAATACTTTGGCCTGTCGGTTGCCAGAGCCAAGAGACGAGCCTGCCTCCAACAGTTGCCGGTACCTGTTTATCGAGTGGGTTCACAAAAATCACCCTGGCTGATCAGCGCGGTTGACCTTGCCAATCATATTAATCAGCGCAAGGTGGCAGCGGAACGGGAATGGATCTCAATGAACTAGAACTCTTCGCCCTCAGCTCCTCCCGCTGACGTCGGAACGCGACTGCCCAAGTTCCAGAGGCGTGCTGCTTTGCAGATACCGCTGAATCTCTAGACGCTTCTATTAACGACTGCAACGCCTCTGTAGAATATAAAGGACGACCCGCCCCAAGACGTCAATGCACAATCAAGAAAATGACTCAACTATTCTGCCTCGTATCTATGCCTAGGAGCGGTTCCAACCTCCTTCACACTTTGTTGAACTCACATTCGGCTATCATTTGCCATGGAGAGCTCTTCAATAGGCGAGCAATTTATTCGGCTTTAGATCGATGGCATGAGCTGTCACACGCTCGAAAGTTGTGGGCTTTGACTTATCGCGCAGTGACGCCTGTCGGATTTCTTGAAAGACATCTCGACGCTACTTCTAAAGCGAGAAAAGAGGCAAGTGCACTTGGATTTAAGCTGTTTCCATATCATAGCCGCCGGATCCTACAGCACGTTGGCAAGTCGCAGGAATACCGAGTTGTGTACCTCACGCGTAAAAATCCAATCCTGCAATACGCTTCAGACCGAAGTGCCAGGCAGACCAATAAATGGTTGTCCGTGGAACAGCATACAAGACTTGAAATGCTCGACAAGGTCACGTTTTGCGAAAATGACTTTCGACATTACGTGTCGCGGCTATGCTACTACGACAAAAGCGTGCGAACCGTACTAAGAAAGAATATCCTACTGGAGGTTGCCTACGAATCAATTGATCAGTCGCTGCTTCAAATCCAAGAATTTCTTGGTGTTTCTCCTTCTAACGCACTTCGAACGAAAATGCGCAAGCAGCACTCAAACGACTGGCGCGATCGATTCACGAATCCAGACGAACTTGAAATAGCTCTTTCATCGACTGAGTGGGAAGCTTACCTGTAGCCACAAATCAATTTGTACGCCTATTCTAGCAAAGCTAAAATCCAAACTGTTACACATTGCCGTCAGAAATCCGCAGGACAACTACAAACGCCACCGCGACCCCTATTGTTTACGACCACAATGAGGTGAGCTTTGATCCGGCCAAATTATGGCCATTCCCACTTGTGGAAAGTTCCATAAGTGTACAGGCTGGTTGTACCATCACCTGGATGTACCTCACTACCTACGCTGTTCTGGAATGCAGCGATAACCTCTTCGATGGAGCTCGTGTGATACTGACCGCTATCTATTGCCACAACGTCCCACAGTGACGCATGAATATTTGTGCCCGATGATGGGTTGATGCTATATCCGTGATGATACACATTCACGAATCCATCCGATTTGCGCCATAACGCAGTAACAAGCGTCGGAGTGGAGGTGCTTTGAAAATAGCCACCGGACACTGCATTTATCAGATAGCTTGTACTCGAGTAAGTGTCACCAAAATTGGAAATTGATGTAGTGCCATTGCCACGGGTCAGGCGGGACTGCGACATTGTTGTGGTGTGAATTGCACTGACTAATTCGTCTTGGCCGTTGCCGCTAAAATCTTCACCAGTCATTGCGGTGACGCGCCACGACGAACTAGAATAGATGGTACCGAAATTCGACAGACTGCTAAGTCCATCACCACGCTGGACAGTATTCAGCCCGTTACTCAACGCGACAAATGAGGTGACCACTTCGTCCGGACCACTGCCGTCAAAATCGCCGCTGGCCATTGCGACTATGTCCTTGGTGTTGTCGGCAAAGATAACTTGGCCAATACCTAACGTCGGATTGCCTCTATCAACATAGCGCATAACTCCGACCCGCCTATACGTCAGCATTTCGTCAGTCCCGTCACCGTCATAGTCGCCTGATGTTAGAGCGTGGACAGATTGTCCACTCGCTACGTAAACAACTTTCGATAGGAAACGATTTGTTCGCGGCTTCGAGCCGTTATCCGTCCTTGCAATGACCGTGATACCCGAAGCATAGTTTAGTGCGACGACTAATTCGTTCTGGCCGTTCCCTTTAAAATCTCCTGACGTCATCGCACCGAATGATTCCGATGATGACGCATAAGGATGGAAAAAACGCTGACCGTTATTGATAAACGTGCTTGGAATGCTATTGCAGTTCCATGTTAAAGCTAGAGACGACGAAGCGCCAGGATGGGGGAATGTTACTACATTGTTATCGACCATGTTACCCAACGATGACGCTTCACCCGGCTCACTACAACTCAGCAGAAAGCCTCGATCGCCAGATCGAGTCACATAATTGTCGAAGAACTCGTTATAGCTACTCCCGTTTCGTACTTTAAATGGGTCACCCGATGTAATGGAGACAAAATTATCATATATCTGATTATTCGAGGCGCCGTGTTGCAGGTAGACGGCATGCATGTATATTTCGGCGGAAGGACAATTTTCAGAGTTGACCATTACGTTGTTTCGAATAACATTGTTGCCGGACTCTTCAACAGCAACGACTGCATAACCTCGCAATGTCGAGCTACATTGCAATGGCGCGGGGAGGAACCGGTCTCCAATCTCCTCGAATACATTGTCCTCAATGATATTTCCGCCCAGCCAGTCGCCCCACAAACCGATCATTATGGCCCAATTGAGGTATCGCTTAATTGTCAACCCTCGAATGGTAACGTTAGATGTTTTGTTCGAACCATTAACTATTGCCAAGAAATAAGAGGCCATCACCCCATTTTTTATTCCATCGAAAACAGGCCTCTCGTTCTGATATGCGGCAATCTCGATATCGTGCACATCGGAATGCTTGGACCAACTGACGCTTTGGCCATAGTACGTTCCACCGCGAATAAAAATCGTATGATCTCCGTAGGCGGACAGATTTACTTTTTCATGAGCTTTAGCCAAGGTCGCCAGTGGGGCGCTGGTCGTGAGGCCACTATTGTTGTCGTTACCATTTGTCGCAACGTATAGGACCCTAGCGGCGTGCGCTTCAGGCACCACCGAAAATCCTGTCGCCAGAATCGCAACTAAGAGCAACCGAACGTGCGCTTTCAATATCTTGGTCATCTACAGAAACTCCAATTAGATTGCTTGGCGCACCCGTCAACTAGCCGTCTGATAGTCAAACGGCAGTAGATCGCACGTCTGCATACTTCACGAATGGGACGCGTTACGAAGTGGTACCGTATCGTCCCCCTACACCGGCTCCGAAGCCAAAATCTGGAACCAAAACGACAATCTAGACCATATATGGAACGACTTATATCATGGCGGTCAAATATGGGTCAAAGGAAACAAAAGCGTGCCAAGAGCCAATGCGGCGGGCGAGGAAAAACGGTTCTAACGCCCTGTTTACGAACAGCTCCATCCTATTATTTTTGAGAAGCCGGCAAGGGGCCGGTGCGATTATTTGGTTCGTAACCTGCGTCCCAACTGCGAATTGTTTGGCCGGGGCATAGGGCCTGATCGTCATGGACAGGCAAATTCGAACTATTCGCAGCGTGTGCGTATCGCGCGGCACGTAACTAGCTACGTTTTGATCTCTATGTGCCCTTTTCCCGCAAGAGCCCCACGCTGCCAACGTGAAACCTTGGGGCTATCCTTCCAAGGCACGCGGCGTATTGAACCGCTCGCAAAAGAATTCCTGACAGTTCCTTTTGACGATAGTAGTCACAGTGTGATTCGTCCTATGCCGCCTTGACCGCACCCCGTCGGAAATTCGTCCCGCACAAATGACCGCAACCGGAGAACGGTAGGCCTGCAATTTCCTTCGCGCTAGCAAGGTCACGTTCGATTTGGCTATTACTTACGAACCCCTGCGCAGGCTTAAGAAAACCGAGGTGCGGCCTGTAGTAGTTGTACTCAGTAGAACTGCAGGAATCTGTCAGACCTCTGACGGCTTCAAATTCCTATTTCGCACGGTCCCGTCCGAAGAAACCAATTGAGAAATACCCGCCCTGTTTAGATTCACCCGGTGCGACATCGGTGCGACATCGTCCCCGCTCCTACTTCTAACTCTATGAATTGAATACCAAATTTAGATAGTGTCGATCCAATCCATCATTGGCGCAATGGATAATTGCGAGTGTGCTGAGTGGCCTGCCACTTGTGTCCTTATTTACTTACATGTCAATTGCTCATTGTGTACTAATGTCGACTCGATTCGTACTCAATTTAAGCGCCAACTCAGTTGCAGGTAGAGAAAAGGATAGGTATCGATGGATTGTACTTTGATGCTATCAATCTCGCCGGTGTCACGAGGTGCGTCATAAAGAGTACGCGTCAGGCGGACTTCACGCCCTGTGAGATTCTGAGCTTCTGCTCGGACACTCCAGCGTTCCGACGGATTGTATTCTGCAAACATACCCAGCCAGCCGTGCTCTGCATAAACACGTGTCTCATCCAGTCGATACGACGGGCTTTGTATGCTTAGACTTACGTTTGCGCCCCAGCGAAAGTTGCGATCCGGCAAGTCTTGAAACCATTCAAGGCTGCCCTCCCAGGGCGGAATGTATCCACTGATGCTGCGTTTTTGCTGCGTCAACGGGTCAGTAACTGAGCTGTCCCGATAGATAAGATTGGCCTTGATCAGCCCACCCTTGATGCCCCAGCGATCGAACGGTAAGTTCAGGCTGAGTTCCGCTTCAGTCAGCCAGCCGGCGCCAATATTCCCGGGACCATCAAATACCCCGGTCTCTCCGCTTTCAGGATCGACCGTATAAATGGGCACCAGATCAACAACGTCAGAAATCTGTGCGTGATGCAGGGTCAGCACAGAGGCGGCATCCGCTGCAAACTGATGGACCCAGGTCGCAGTGAAATCCCATGAGGTGAACGGTTCCAGCTCCGGATTACCTGCATTAATTGTTCCGGTGGAAAATTCGGCTGATGAAACAAAATCATTGAAATCCAGCTGGCCAACCTGGCGTTCCAATTTTAAGCGATACTGGTTCCGTTCCGACGGAGTCCAGGTAAGCAGCGCGCTCGGCTTGATATAACTCAGGGATTTGCTCAGATTTCTGTCTCCAGATTGGCTGATCTCAGAGAATTCTACGGCTCCACCGGCCCTGAGAGACAATGAGGGCCGTATATCCCAGTTCACTTTTGCGAAGGGTTCGGCTCGCCTTTCCTCAACCCGAACGTCGGCAGAAGGTAATGTCACCATCTGTCCGTTTTCAAAACTCTTAGAAAGACTACTCAGAAAATTGAAGGCTACCTCGGCGCCCCACTCGAAACGAGTCGTTGCATTGTGTGGCTGTTGCACCACGGCCCTTAAGATACTTTCACCAGACTCATTGTTCTGCAAAAACAACGCAGAATTTTCCGGGTCTTGTGCGAAATTGTGCTCGTCCTGAGATTCGAACTGCTGGATAGCAATCACATTCAAATGGGAGCCTGAGGACAGGTCCTGTTCAAAATCTCCGCCGAACTCTAATCGATGCGTTTCCTTCTGCTCGTTAACCTGAGACAAAAAAGAATCTGGAAACTTCTCTTCAATTTCTTCTTTATGAACTTCATCCTCGGACCAATAGTCCGCATTCAGACGCAAGTTGCCCCCCAGCACATCCTGCTCATAGCCCATAGTCGCCTGTACAACGAATTCAATTTCCTGCTGCAACGCAGAAGCATCTCTCAGCCATGCCCCGTCCGGAGTGACCTGGCTTCTGAATCCTTCTCCACTATCGTCATCGTCCTGAATTCGGCTGACATGGACAGATCCCTCCAATCGCTTGTCGTCCCAACTCCTGGCAGCTTCAGCTTTGCCGTTGGGAAATGAACCTAAATGGCTTACAAGGTCGACACCCGCGTCAACTCTCATTTCAACCGTCGACATGTGAATACGAATGATGTTCGCAACAACAAGATGACCTTGCATATCAATTTCCGGCACACGCCCGCTTATCAAATCAATACGCTCTACGGAGCTGGCGGGAATACGCCGCAGGATACCTTCCAGGTCCTGGTATTTACTGGCTGATCTTTGTCCATCAATAAGGACATTACCAGCTGACCCTGAATAGCCCCGAACACTTTCATCACCCGCTGAAAAAGTAAAACCTGGCAAGCGGGTAATCATGTCCCATGAAGTCTGTGGCAGGGATTCAGCGAAAAATTGAGCGGGAAACGACTTTGTTCCCCCGAAGGATACGTCCGTCGACACGGGCTCTTCCGCCCAACAAGTCGCACTCCCAAAACACAGCGTACAGACCAGCCATATCCATTGCTGGCGTCGCCAGTTGAGAACGGAACTCAGGCGATTTGCGTTTCGACACTGTTGCACTTGCATGCAAACATTATGGGCAACGAAGATTAAACTCAGATTAAGATAGCCTGATGTTCAGCCCGGCAGGTAGAACCTGTATCCGTTACTCTGTGGCCATGTTAATGCAAGATCATCCCACTTAGGCGCAGCGCCATGACAAGTGAAATCCTGTTCGTAGCGGCTGTAATAGCAATTGCGGCGATGCTGATACTGTCCGGCAGTGCCCGGCTGGACATCGTGGCTTTACTGGTTGTCCTGTCGTTGATCCTCGGCAAGGTTCTGACGCCGCAGGAAGCACTTCTCGGGTTCGGCGACCCCGTCGTTATCACCGTTGCCGGACTGCTCATCATCAGCGAGATGTTGACCCGAACGGGCGTGGCACATTTCGTCGGTGGCTTGCTCGTAAAGTATGGTCGCAATGGCGAACTGCAACTGATCCTGGTATTGACCGCCCTTGTCGCCGCGCTTGGCGCCGTTATGAGCAATACGGCTATTGTTGCCATATTCCTACCCATCGTTCTCGCGGTCACGAGGCGAACCAACCTGAACGCCTCGCGCCTTCTGCTGCCCCTCGCCTACGCCAGTCTGGTCAGCGGGATGCTCACACTCATCTCTACTACGCCGAATATTGTGCTGGCAACCGCATTGGAACGGGCGGGATTTGATCCGTTTGACTTTTTTTCATTCACACCCATCGGCCTGGCGGTGATGGGCGCGTTCGCCATTTACATGTCCCTGATCGGTCGCCATCTGTTACCCGGCGACCCAGTATCGCCACCCGAGACCATCGCGCGCACGTTCAGGGAGTTATTGGTGGAGTTCAATCTGATGGGTACTTCACGCCGCGCAGAAATCTCCGCCGCATCACCTCTGGCCGGCCAGACACTTGCCACCGGCGATATCTCGTCGAGATTCAACGTACGAGTCATCATGATCGAACGCATTGGCCACTTCGGGAAGGAAATTTTCGCAACGCCGCCGGCCGAATTTCGAATGCGGGCCGGCGATATACTGGTGCTGCACGGCGCGCCCGAGGACATTGATAAACTGAGCAAAGACTGCCGTCTCCTTCTGCGCGCCGTAACCGACGCCGATCGAACCCGCTGGACGCGGGTGGCCGGTATTGCGAAGGTCCTGGTGCACCCCGAATCGAGCTTGATCGGGAGCACGATTCGCAAAATAGGCCTGCGTTCAAGCAGCGGAGTGGAAGTGCTGGCTGTAACGCGCAAGAACGAAGTGCTTGAAGACTTCATGGACCGTAGTCTCAAGAGTGGCGACTCAATGCTGGTCATCGGTTCGTGGAAACGAATCCGGCTATTGCAGTCGAAGCTTCATGATTTCGTGGTGCTCGCGTTCCCGGCGGAGATAGAGGACATCGCTCCCACACGTCAGCGGGCCCCCATTGCGCTGGCAATCCTCGCGCTCATGGTGGCTTTGTCAGCATTTGAACTCGTTCCGGTCGTCGTTGCTGTGCTGATAGCAACGCTGCTTGCCGTGCTCACGCGCTGCCTTAGCATGGAAGACGCGTACGACGCCGTCCACTGGAATACGATAGTCCTGATTGCCGGCATGATGTCGGTCTCTCGCGCGCTGGACAAGACCGGCTCCACCGATTTAATGGTTGCGCAACTCATTGACTGGTTTTCCGCCGCCGGGCCCTACATGATGATGTCGGCCCTGTTCATGCTGACCGCACTATTGAGCATGGTGCTGTCCAACACGGCTACCGCAGTCTTGCTGGCACCCGTTGCAATCAATACTGCGACCGCGCTCGGCGTTTCACCATACGCATTTGCAATGACGGTCGCCATTGCCGCATCCGCCGGATTCCTTTCTCCCGTATCAAGCCCTGCGGTCATGCTGGTGATGGGCCCCGGCAAGTATCGGATTGCTGACTTCATGAAGCTCGGAATACCAATGCTGATTATTTCATGGCTCATAACGATTCTCGTCACCCCGCTCCTGTTCCCATTTGACCCATCGAGCTAGCCGCGACTAGTGTGCTGTCCTTCAGTGCCAGTGTACAATTCGCAGCTACGAGCCTATGCCCCGCGCTTCGGCTCGGCTCGTCGCAGCCCAACTCGCCCCGTTCGGCTGCGTGCGCATGTCTTTTTTTTGGGCACTGGAGATTGCTAATACAATGAGAATTCTGCCGGAGTTGATTGAGAACAACCGCCGCTGGGCGCAGAATATGGTGACGCACGACGCTCGCTACTTCGCACGGCTGGCGGAGCGCCAGAAGCCTGAATTCCTCTGGATAGGTTGCTCGGACAGCCGCGTCCCCGCAAATCAAATCGTGGGACTTGACCCGGGAGAAGTCTTTGTTCATCGCAACATTGCGAATGTTGTCGTTCATAGCGACTTCAATTGCCTGAGTGTCCTCGAGTTTGCAGTCGAAGTGTTGCAAGTGAAACACGTGATTGTATGCGGACACTACGGTTGCAGTGGGGTCAAGTCAGCGGGAGATAATCACCACCTCGGCCTGATCGACAACTGGTTGAGGCACATTCGCGACGTGCGCCAAAAGCACGACGCGATCCTATCCAGAATCACCGACGAGAACGACCGCGCGGACCGGCTCTGCGAACTCAATGTTGTCGAGCAAGTGCGCAATGTGTGTCATACATCTGTTGTGCAAGAGGCATGGGAACGAGGTCAGGAGGTATCGGTGCACGGATGGATCTATGCAATCCATGATGGGCTGATCCAGGACCTTGATGTCACTACGACGAATCAGGCCGATATCGACGAGGCCTATCGAGTTGTCACGAGCAAAGACTCATAACATGGAATATAAACCAATGAAGGCAATGTCACTGATACTCGTCGTTCTATTCAGCCTGTTCTCTGTTGCCCAGGCGACAGCTCAGGATATATCCGCGGGCGAAACGATCTATCAGGCGAATTGCAGGAATTGCCATGGCCCGACAGCGAAGGGCATGGCCAGCTTTCCCAAACTCACCGGTAACAGTGCCGACTACATCGTGGACCTGCTCGAAAAATACCGCGCCGGGGAAACGGTCGGGCCCAATACGCCGTTGATGGCGCCTTTGGCCAAAGACCTCAGCGATGAAGATATCGCAAACCTGGCAGCCTACATCACGACCACTTTCAACTGAGCAAATAAGGCTCGTAATGCAAGCGGCTCGGGCCGATTCGGGCACGCGACGCCTTTTTGTTCCTCGCACCCGTCCAGCCGCACGACCTGTCGGTCGTGCGGCCAAAGACTGTCAGTTCCGTGGCGTGAGCTTGTAGATCGTACCTTCGTCCACAGCGGTATAGAGGCTGCCGTCCGGCCCCAGCACAATGGACCGGAAGCGTCCCGGCCCCATCGGCAGCGTCATCTCGGCGACATCGACCACGGACGTGCCGTCAGCGGAGAGTTGCAGCACGTCGATACGCTGGCCGACGGGCGTACCGCCGAAGCCGATTCCCATGAAGCCGATGACCAGCGCGCCGTCCCAATCGCCCCACTGATCGCCCGCAAGGAACGCGGCCGACGACAGGCCCTGGGACCAGCCATTGTTATTCCAGATCGGCGGCATCGCGTCCGGGTAAGTGTTGAAATCGGTCATCGGCATGAAAGCCGCCCGCTGGAAACGGTTCATGCCCTCCATCTGGTTCGGGGTGTACCCGCAATAATTATCCGGACAGTCACCACGACCGGCCATGTTGGGCCGCGGGTCCCAGCCGCCATTTCCGCCGTTGGACAAGACGGTGACCTCGTCGGAATGCCATGGCCCATGTTCCGCGATGACCGGCGTACCTGTCCCCGGGTGGAACGCGATGCCCTGCACATTCCGGTGCCCATAGGTGTAGATGCGCGCATCAAAACCTGCGGGTGGCTTGTTACCCGCCGCCGCTTTCCCGTCTGTGTCGATGCGCAGGACCTTGCCGCCCATGAGAGTCGGGCTCTGCGGCAACACTCCGTTGTGGTTGTCGCCGGTGGTCAGGAACAGCATACCGCCGTCCGGACTGAACCGGACCCGGCCACCATTATGCGTGCCCGATGCGCCAAACGGGTGATCGCTTGCCTCCATCTTGTAGGGCACGTCATCGACGATGTCGTTGCGCTCCGAGACTCCCGTGAAGTTCTCATTCACGACGAACCGCATGAGCCGGTTGGTGTGCGGGTCCGACTTGTTGGACGTCGCATAAACATAGATCCGGCGATTGTTGGCAAAGTCCGGATCGAAGGCGACCCCCATCATGCCGGCCTGCCCGTCGCAGAACAGATCCCCGGCCGTCGAGGCATAACCATCGGAACCGCCAATGCCCAGCAGGGCCTTTACATCACCCGATGGCAGGCGCACGGACAGGCCCTTGCATTTCTCGGTGAACAACATCGTGCCATCATCGAGAAACGCCATGTCCCAGGGGTTTTCGAGGTCTTCCAGGATGACGGTATGCTGAAGGTCCGCGGCATTCGGGCCCGTCTGCCCGGCAGCGAGTGTCAATGCACTGCTGGCGAGTGCCATTACAATTATCGGTGTCATCCACCGTACCCGATTATTCTGTAGAGTATTAAACATGAGATTCTCCCAAATGTTCTCCGACTATGCGCTGATCGGCCACTGTATGACGTTCGTGCCCCATACGCGTACTACTCGGGGCAGTGTAACGCCCCTTTGCAATTTCCTGATCGCCGATCGAAGTGCCAGGCCATCCGCCTATCCACTCAATCGTAAAAAAGAGCGGTTGGTGGATTCGATTCACCGGTCGCACTGAAGATACGTGGACAAGCAATATGATGGATGACTTTACACCCAAGTTATTTTCCCTGATCAGAGCCGGCATTCCGCGCAAGACGATACTCAAGGATGTGATGTCCGGAGTGATTGTCGGCATTGTGGCCCTACCCCTCGCGATTGCCTTTGCTATCGCTTCGGGGGTCTCGCCCGAGAAGGGTTTGTTGACGGCGATTGTGGCCGGCATCATCATTTCGGTGTTTGGTGGCAGCCGTGTACAGATTGGCGGTCCCACCGGCGCTTTTATTGTCATTGTTTACGGTATCGTCCAAACCCACGGTGTGGATGGCCTGATCATCGCCACATTCATGGCCGGCTTCATCATGATAGCTTTTGGCCTGGCCCGATTTGGCAACTTCTTAAAATTTATTCCCTATTCGCTGATCGTGGGATTTACCAGCGGCATCGCACTGATTATTTTCTCATCGCAGATAAAAGATTTCCTGGGATTGCCAATTTCCGATGTGCCCGCTGATTTCTTCGCCAAGTGGTCTTTGTATGTAACTCACCTGGATCAAGTTAATATCTATGCGGTGCTTATTGCAGTGGCCACGGTGCTGATAACGATTTATTTGCAAAAATTCATCAAGTTGATCCCGGGCTCGATTGTGGCCATTGTGCTGACAACGCTGTTTGTGCACTTTTTTGATATCCCGGTGGAAACCATTTATAGCCAATTCGGCGAGATTCCCAATGCTCTAAGTATGCCACGTTTACCGGCTATGGATTTCGAGACCGTTAAATCGCTGCTTCAGCCGGCGTTTGCGATCGCACTATTGGGTTCGATTGAGTCCCTGCTGTCGGCCGTGGTGGCCGATTCGATGATTGGCGGTAAACACCGGTCTAACGTGGAATTGGTGGCACAAGGTGCCGCCAATACCGCATCTGCCCTGTTTGGTGGAATTCCTGCCACGGGCGCCATCGCCCGTACCGCCACCAATATCAATAACGGTGGCCGGACGCCGATTGCCGGGATTGTTCATGCTGTAATTTTGTTGTTGGTAATGCTGCTATTTGCGCCTTTGGCAAAACTGATTCCGCTGGCCTGTCTGGCCGGTATCTTGGTAGTTGTGGCTTACCATATGAGCGAATGGCGGCAATTTCGGTCGATTTTAAAGGGTGACAAATTAGATGTCATAATTCTACTCACGACATTTTTCCTGACGGTGATTTTTGATCTGGTGATTGCCATCCAGGTCGGTATCGTGTTGTCGAGTTTTATGTTTATGAATCGAATGAGCCAATCCGTGCAGGTTAACAATATCAATCTCGATCAGGAACGGATGGAGCGCCTGTTTGATGAAGAGAATCTGGAATTACCGGAAGGCGTGGTGTTGTATGAAATCAACGGGCCACTGTTTTTTGGTGCGGCACGGCAATTTCAACACACCCTCACGAGCATTCCCTCATCGGCTCGTGTGATTATTTTGCGGATGCGCTATATACCCTTGATTGATGCCACTGGCTATCAGACTTTAAAGGAAATTATCAGCAATTTTCACAAGCAGAAGATTCAGGTTATCCTGTCGGGCGTTCGCGATGAGCTGGCGAACGACTTTGCACGCCACGGTATTTATGAAGTGCTCGATCGACAATGGGTGGTGAAAGACATAAAGCAGGCTTTGCGCCTGCTGCAATAATCAAAGCCTCTCATAATGGCCATGTCGTTATTGTGGCAGCATTTGTAGTCATTCGTAACAAGGTCAACTATCAGTTTCTCACCGGCACTTGGTGAGCTGTCAGTGCCTATGCGCCAGTGTTTGAGTCTGGCGACGCGAATGCGTTCGCAGCTGTTCCGCATTGCCTGCATGCGTGATGAAATCCCGGCTGGGCTGCACGCAACAGTTACACGGGCTTTGCGGGATACAATGGGTGGCCTCAAACAGGCATGTGACGAAGAAAAATTTACCGTCGCTCAAGGCCACCGCGTCGGACCGATGAGCATGACGAATAGCAGGGAGTCACAGTGGCCGCATCACAAAGCAAAGGAACTAATAGATCATGCTGATCCAGGGACTGGCAATTGTTCACGCACTGGTCGTGATCGTATTTTCGATTCGGGTTCTGCTGCGCGACAATCTGTCGTCGGCCGCTCGACTGGCGTGGATCATGTTCATGCTGTTTGTGCCGTACGCCGGCGTCATCCTTTACTTGCTGTTTGGCGAGATCAGCCTGGGTCGAACGGTGCACCAACGTCACGACGAGATATTTGCGAAATTGCGCTCGATGGCAGCGGGTTCGCTGGGCAGTTGTGAGCAGAATCTCGATGGCAACGTGGAGACGGAATATCAGACCGCATTTCGAGCGGCGTCGGTTGACGGCTTTGAGACAACACTGGGAAACAAAGCCGAGTTGTTGGCAGATGCCGCAACTGCTCGCTCTCGATTGATCGAAGACATCGATAATGCAACCGAGAGCGTGCAGTGCCTGTATTACATTTGGTTGGACGACAACACCGGACGAAGCGTTGCAGAGGCACTCATCCGGGCGTCCAGGCGTGGTGTTGCTGTTCATGCGATGGCTGACGGACTTGGGTCCCGAAAGTTCGTCCGGTCGAAGTATTGGCATGCGATGCGGGACGCTGGTGTGAAACTGACCGTTGCGCTGCCAATGAAGTGGGTCATAGATACCATTTTGTTCAGCCGACTGGATTTGCGGAACCACCGAAAAATTACGGTCATCGACAGCTGTATCACCTGGTGCGGAAGTCAGAACTGCGCAGACCCGGAATTTCTGGTGAAAGCGAAATACGGCCCATGGGTGGACATCATGTTGCGCCTCAAAGGGCCGGTGGTCGCCCAGAATCAACTGCTTTTCGCATCGGACTGGTTGCTCAACAGCGGCGCGGAAGTCCCCGAGTCCATCGAGATGAAGGCGCAGGAAATTGAAGGTGGGTTTCCAGCGCAGATCTTTGCAGATGGGCCGACTGATCGTCGTGGAGCGACACCCCAATTATTCGCTACGCTCCTGACGTTGGCCAGGAAAGAAGTTGTCATCTCGACACCGTACTTCGTTCCCAATTCAACGGTCCTTGACGCAATTTGTGCCGCTGCCAGTCGCGCCGTTGACGTTACGATGATCTTTCCCAAGCGTAACGACTCCTGGGTCGTCGCCGCTGTCAGTCATGGCTATTACCGACAACTATTGGAGCACGGCGTAAAAATATTCGAGTTCCGTGATGGCTTGCTTCATGCCAAGACCTTTACAGCTGATCGCCGATTGTCGTTCATTGGCTCAACCAATCTCGACCTCCGCAGTTTCGATTTGAACTATGAAAATGATATTTTGCTGCGCGATGACGAAATGACGCAGCTGATTTACGATCGACAACAGGAGTACATTGCTCAGTCGGATTCGGTGACGCTGGAGGACGTTATTGCATGGCCGTATCATCGCCGCATTTGGAACAATATTGTCGCGACCATCGGGCCGATTCTCTAGCAGCCAGGAGACGGGCGCATTGAGTTGGGGCAGGTGACAAGGCTGGCAGGAGCTGTCAGCGCTTCGAACATGAAGCTCATGTATCTGGAGCGTTACAATGTATTTTCCACGCGGTGAATGTGCTGTTATTGCGCGGCAGGATTTTCCTGCAGCGTGCTCAACGCTTTCTCAATTAATTGAAGAAGATCCGATCGATCGTCGCCCTGCATGCCTTCTTCAGATGCGCGCATGTAGGCTTCCTTGTCATCGCGCCAGGATTCAAGCATTGCGATTTTTTCGCGATGGGACAAACTTTCGTCGCGCAACACATCGGCCGGCGAATCATACTTCCCGTGATAGGCCAAAATACTACTCCTTCGGACAGATTCCCAGGATCGCCTGGTGGTCTACGCGGTCGTACCGAATGAGGCGAGAGTGCCCCACTTCGGCTTCTACCGCACAGACCCCTAGCCTATCATTGGCGTTCACAACATACAGCACCCGGATTCTTGGATCCGCTACCCGGCGTGGTCGTCACGACGTCATGCGGTAAAGGTAACCTCCGCCATCAAGCGCGGTCGGGCAAAGCTTCGCTGTCATCGTCAGGATCGTAGATCGCCGATGCCGTCTGCGCGCTTGTCAATGCATCACCAAAGTCACTTCGTTGTTCCGCCGGAACCGGTAAGCGTTGCAATGCACGCACTCCCACATAGCTGAATAGCGACAGATGAACAACGCCGCTGAATACGTAGAGCGCGCGAGGTCCCCATGCTCCCATTACCAGCGCTGCAAGCAATGGTCCGGTGACTGCTCCGATGCCATACAATAGCAACAAGCCACTTGAAACCTGCACGTATTCGTCCTGTCTGGCGTGGTCGTTGGTGAGCGCCACCGCAACTGAATACAACGGGAAAGCCATGCCACCCCATAGTCCACCGAGCAGCATCAGTGAAAATTCGGGCATTCGAGCCCCAGCCAGGGCGATCGCCGCGCCGACAACGCCTGCGGCGAGCGCCGTGACGGCCAGCACGCGGCGCCGATCCAGGCGATCCGACAGAAGGCCGAGTGGCCACTGACAAATAGCACCGCCAATCACGCCACTGGTCATGTACCAAGCCGCCGCATCGATGTTACCGGTGACCTGCGACGCGAAGATAGCTGAGACCGCCCAGAATGAACCGTTAGTCAGCCCGGCGGCAAAGCAGCTCGTCGCGCCCGATGGTGAAATTTCGAACAATCGACGCAGTTTAACGCGCACGACCGACGGCTTCTCCGGTGCATCCGAGCGCGACAAGACAACCGGTATCAATGCCGACGAAACGAGAATCGAGGCGATGACGAAAAGCTCCAGTTCGCGTGGATCGTAAATGAGCATCATCAACTGACCCAGCGCCGTCACTGTTAGCGTAATGAAAACGTAGATCGAGAACACCCCGCCGCGGGTCTCGTTGCTGGTACACCCGTTCAGCCAGCTCTCGATAGCCACATAGAGCACGGCAAAACAATAGCCAGTCAAAAAGCGCAACACGCCCCACAGCCATGGATCGGCCCACAGCCCGAGTATCAACGGCGCCGCTGATGCCGCAGCAGTCATGGCGGCGAACACTCGCACATGTCCTACAGCACGAAGAAGTGTACCGCTACGCAGGCAACCGATTGTGAAACCCAGGAAGTATGACGCGCCGATGACGCCAATCGTTACGGTCGAAAAGTTCTCCAGGGACGCGCGCGTTGGGACCAGTGTACCCTGCAGGCCTTGGCCGGTTAGCAGAATCGCCACACCAAACAGTAGTGCGGCAACCTTGGTCAGCGTGCGCTTCATTACAAGTCTCTAAATGGATGTTTGGATCGATTCCGCCTCGTAGTCGGAGTCCTTGGCCGGGCCGGTGCAACGGCTGACTTAACTTTATTTGCGTGGCGCAGTGGTAGTAGTCATCCAATGAGACTAGACTGGAACACGGGGTCCACGGAAGGAATTTCTTATCGCTAACCGAAGTCTACTTCAAATAAGGCAGGCAAGTTGGTCAAGCGCGTCCTTCTGATTATTGTCGGTATTGTCGTTTTCGGCGGCATCGTATTTGTCGCAATGGCCTGGCGATCGGCGCTGCCGGAGGTGGAGCCACCCGATCCGCAAACGTTCGCCGAAGCACAGGTCCAGCGCGGCCGCATCATGGCCGGCATCGGCAATTGCGCGGCATGCCACACCCTGGAGAGCGATAAACCTTATGCAGGCGGCTGGCCGATCGCGACCGAGTTCGGCACATTGTTCGGCAGTAACATCACGCCGCACCCGGACGACGGAATCGGCCGCTGGTCACTGGAGGCATTCGCTCGTTCGATGCAGCAAGGCGTGTCGCGAGACGGGTCACATTTGTACCCCGCCTTCCCCTACACGCATTTTACGAAACTCACCGACGAGGATCTCGCGGCGCTTTACGCCTACCTGATGACAAGGGAACCAATCCCGGGCGCGGCACCACCCAACACGCTTGGCTTTCCCTTCAATGTACGTCTGCTTCAAGCAGGCTGGAAATTATTGTTCTTCGATGACGCACCCTGGCAACCAGTACCCGAGAAAACAGCGGACTGGAACCGCGGCGCGTACCTCGTCGATAGCGCCGGTCACTGCTCCGCCTGCCACACGCCGAGAAACGCACTCGGCGCGGAGAAAAAGCGTGAGGCGTTTGCGGGCGCCGTTGTCGACGACTGGTACGCCCCGCCCCTGACGCACGCCAATCCGACGCCTGTCGATTGGAATTCCGAGGAACTCTTTCAATACCTGCGAGACGGCGGTTCGCCACTGTTGGGCGTTGCTACGGGATCGATGGGGCCCGTGGTGCATGACGGGCTCGTGCGCGCACCGGACTCCGACGTCGAAGCCCTGGCTGTCTACTTCGGCGACCTGGCGCAAAGCGACAGCCCGCGAAACTCTCAATCGCAACCTGCCGCGGCAATTGCTGCGGCACATGAACGCATGGACGAGGTACAAGCTGGGCGCGTCGACATGCTGCTGCATGGGGCGCATATCTACGCCGCCGCCTGCGAGTCCTGTCACTACAACTCGCCAGCACCGCCGAACGTTCGGCGACCGGAACT
>DDIS01000138.1 GCA_002338615.1 Proteobacteria bacterium UBA1844
CGCAGGAGCGGCGTCCCGCCGCGATCCGATCCAGGCAACCCCTCGATGCCGTAGGAGCGGCGTCCCGCCGCGACCCGAACCCAGCCCGCATCGTGCTGTTGTACTGCAACAACACGTTCTTGATTATTTAAGAAAATCGGCGCTTGTATGGTTGTTTCTTGTGCACCGGCTATATAGAATCGCGATCCCGTCGTGACTCTGTGTGAATGGCGCAGGGCAGAACGGGAACCTGTTGATAATTGGAGGATTTCGGAATCGCAGTAACAAAGCGCGTGCGGCGCAATGAAGAAATTGACGCAAGGGAAGTACGGGTCATCGACTCGGATGGCGAACAGCGCGGTGTAATGCCGCTTGCCGAGGCAATAATGGTCGCCAAAGGAGAGAACCTCGATCTTGTTGAAGTTTCGCCGAATGCGGACCCGCCAGTTTGTCGCATTATGGATTTTGGCAAATTTCTGTTCGAACAGAACAAGAAGTCACAAGCTGCGAAACGTAAACAAAAACAGGTTCATATCAAGGAAATCAAGTTCCGCCCAGGCACCGAGGACGGCGACTACAAGATCAAGATGCGCAAGCTGATCGAGTTCCTTGAAGACGGAGACAAGACAAAAATTACCCTTAGATTCAGGGGCCGGGAGATGGCGCACAAGGAATTGGGTGCGCAGCTGCTGGCCAGGGTCAGGGGCGATCTGGAAGAATACGCGATCGTGGAACAAATGCCGCAAATGGAAGGTCGGCAGATGGTCATGGTGATGTCGCCAAAAAAGAAATAGGTAATAAAGCAGTACGAAAGACTGGAAGTACGAAAGAAAAAGTGAGTAACGACGCATTGCCTCGATAGAGACAAAGCTGTCATTTACCCCGCCTGCAGCGGCTGATGGTCAGTTCGTAGCAAGGCCAAAAAGTGGAGACGACGAAATGTCGAAGATGAAAACCAACCGGGGCGCTGCCAAGCGTTTCCGCCGGACGGGTAAGGGCGGCTTCAAGCGAGCCCAGTCCCACCTCAATCATATTCTTACGAAGAAGAGTTCGAAGCGTAAGCGCCAGTTGCGCACGACCCAGCAGGTCGCTGAGGCCGACGTCAAGAGCGTGCGCCGCATGCTCCCGTACGCTTAAGAGGAGATTGAGACATGGCACGAGTTAAAAATGGCGTCACCGCCAAAGCCCGCCATAAGAAGGTCCTCGATAAAGCGAAGGGCTATTACGGCGCGCGCAGTAAATTATTCAAGACGGCCAAGCAGGCCGTCATCAAGGCAGGGCAATATGCCTATCGCGACCGGCGGCAGCGCAAGCGCCAGTTTCGGGCATTGTGGATTACGCGTATCAATGCGGCCGCTCGGCTGCACGGCCTGTCCTACAGCCGGCTGATCAACGGCCTGAGCCGTGCCGAGATTGACGTCGATAGAAAAGTACTCGCGGATATCGCGGTGCACGACCCGGAAGCATTTGGCGCTATTGCGGCCGCTGCAAAAGCAGCATTGTCCGACGCGGCGTAGGTTCGGCCATGCCCGGGTCTCCCGGGTGTTCCGATACTTGATGCAACGCGGCCATGCAGGCACTCGACGAATTACTGGAAACCGCCGTATCGAAAGTGGATGCGGCGCGCGACCCTGCGTCACTCGATGCGGTGCGTGTGCAGTACCTCGGCAAAAAAGGTGAACTGACCGAACGTCTTAAATCACTGAGTCAGTTGAGCAGCGCCGAGCGCCCGGCCGCCGGCCAGGCAATCAATCGTGTCAAGCAGGAATTGCAACAGCGTATCAACGAGCGGCGCGAGTTGCTGGACAATGCAGTGCTCGAACAAAAGCTGGCGGCTGATGCGATCGATGTATCGCTGCCGGGACGCGGCCAGGACCTCGGTGCACGACACCCGGTCTCGCGTGCGATGCAGCGCATTGAAGCAATTTTTCGCAATGCTGGCTTTGGCGTTCGATCGGGCCCGGAAATCGAGGATGATTTCCACAATTTCACGGCGCTCAATATTCCGGAAAATCACCCCGCCCGCGCGGCGCATGACACCTTTTATTTTCCGGGCGGCAAACTGCTTCGCACCCATACTTCGCCGGTGCAAATTCGCTCGATCGTGGAAGAGGGTGTACCGATACGCATAATCGCGCCCGGGCGCGTGTATCGCTGTGATTCCGACCAGACCCATACGCCGATGTTTCACCAGGTCGAAGGACTCGTTATCGACGAGAATGTGAGCTTCGCGAACCTCAAAGCGGTCTTGCATCAATTCGTCGAGGCATTTTTTGAGCGCAAAGCCGAATTGCGTTTCAGGCCGTCATACTTTCCGTTTACGGAACCTTCGGCCGAGGTCGACGTACGCTGGTCAGGGGAAAAATGGCTGGAAATTCTCGGTTGCGGCATGGTGCATCCAAATGTACTCGAAAGTTCCGGCATTGATCCCGAGCGATATACCGGCTATGCCTTCGGCATCGGGATCGAACGTCTGGCGATGCTGCGCTACGAGGTCGCCGATTTACGCACCTTCTTCGAAAATGACCTGCGCTTTCTGCGCCAGTTCCGGTAGCGGCCATGAAGATTGCAGAATCCTGGTTGCGCGAATGGGTAAACCCCGGACTGGATACCGAGGCACTCGGCCATCAACTGACGATGCTTGGACATGAAGTCGATGGCATCGAATACGAAGGTACGGCACTGGACGGTGTCCAGGTGGCCGAGGTGCTTGACGTGCGGCCGCACCCGGATGCGGACCGTTTGCGCATCTGTACCGTTTCGACAGGCGCCGCAGAGACGATTGAAGTCGTGTGCGGTGCGCCAAACGTGTACAAGGGTATGAAGAGCGCTCTTGCGACTCCGGGAGTGACGCTGCCGAACGGCGTGAAACTGCGCAAGTCGAAAATTCGCGGGGTCGTTTCAAATGGCATGTTGTGTTCGGCTATCGAACTCGGTTTGGGTGAGGAAGCCGACGGCATACTGGACCTTCCAGCGGATGCTGCGGCAGGAACGCCATTTGCGGCGTACCTCGAACTGCCAGACGCTGTGATTGATATTGATCTGACGCCAAATCGTGGTGATTGCTTCAGCGTGCTCGGGATCGCGCGTGATGTAGCGGCACTGACGGGCGCCGTCTTGAAGAACTCCGACGTCGAGCCGGTCGCAGCGACAATCGAAAGCATCCTGCCGGTAGCCGTTGCCGACCCGGCCGGTTGCCCTGCATTCGCCGGGCGCCTGGTGCGTGGCATTGATCCGGGTGCTGTTACGCCGCTTTGGATGGTCGAGCGTTTGCGTCGATCCGGATTTCGGGCCATCCATCCGGTCGTCGACATTACAAATTTCGTCATGCTGGAGCTGGGACAGCCCATGCATGGCTACGACGCCGCGCTGGTTCAAGGCGGCTTGCTTGTAAGGCTCGCGGTAGCAGGTGAGTCGGTGGACTTGCTGGACGGCAAAACCGTGTCCTTGCAACCGGGCACCCTGGTAGTCACTGATGACAGCGGTCCTGTCGGGCTCGCTGGAATCATGGGCGGTGCTGGTACGGCGGTTTCGGACCAGACAGTTGACGTATTCTTCGAAGCCGCATTCTGGTCCCAGGACTTCATGGCCGGGCGGGCACGTTCCTACAGTTTGCACACCGACGCCTCGTTACGCTTCGAGCGTGGCGTTGACCCGGATGGACAGGCGCGTGCGGTGGAGCGAGCGACCGGTTTATTGCTCGAGATAGCCGGCGGCAACGCGGGTCCGCTCGTGCTGACAGAATCCCTCGATGAGAAACCGAAGCGAGCTGCCATTGTGCTGCGCGAAGAACAATTAGCGAAGCTGCTGGGCGTTACAGTCGACGCGGCTGATGTCAGCGATATTCTTGACAGACTGGGCCTTGCAAACACACGGACAGATTCCGGTTGGGAGGTGTTGGCACCATCACATCGCTTTGACATTGTGCGGGAAGTAGACCTGATCGAAGAGGTGGCACGCATCTACGGCTATGACCGGATTCCCGAACACTCCCAGGTCGTCGCATCGCGCTTGCTGCCCGTTACGGAAACATCCGTTGATTCTGAACTTGCTGCCGCGACGCTGGTATCGCGTGACTACACCGAGGTCATTACCTATAGCTTTGTCGATGCGGATGATGACCGCGCGATTAACGGCTCGTCGACTGAACTGGTGCTGGACAACCCCATTTCCTCGGAGATGTCCGTTATGCGGTCCAGCTTGTGGAGCGGATTATTGCGCGCTGCGGCTGGCAATCTTGCACGCCAACAGGACAGGGTGCGCTTCTTTGAGATTGGCAAGTCGTTTCATGGCAGCTTGCAGCAGACCGACGAGCGTCTGCGACTGGGCGGCCTCGCGTGTGGCCCTGCATTTCCGGAGCAATGGGGAATCAAATCACAGCCGATTGATTTCTTTGACATAAAATCCGATGTGCAGGCGCTGTTGCGACTTGCGGGAACGGCAAGTGAATTTAGCTTTGCCCCACTTGTACACCCGGCTTTGCAGCCCGGACAGGCTGCAGAAATTTTCCGCAATGGTGATGCCATTGGTGTCATGGGAAAGTTGCACCCGCGGCACAATAAACAGTTCGGTTTGAAGTCGGCCGTCTACCTGTTCGAACTTGATGCCGACAAAACACTGGCGGCAAAGGTGCCGATCGCCAAAAGTGTTTCGAGGTTTCCGACGATCCGGCGCGACATTGCCGTTTTGGTGCAAGAATCGGTGACAGCTGAGCAATTGTCTGTGGCACTCGCGGACGCGGCACCCGGCCTGATCCAGACCGTCAGAATTTTTGACATTTACCAGGGCGCAGGAGTAGAAGCTGGGCTAAAAAGCGTCGCAATAGGCTTGATTTTACAGGAAACATCCCGCACCCTTACCGATCAGGATGCGGACGCCGCCCAAGCCGCAGCAGTACAAAAACTCCATCAAGAATTTGCGGCTGTTTTGAGAGACTGATTCAATGGCGCTAACCAAAGCTGATATGGCGGAATCGCTGTTCAACGAGCTGGGCCTGAACAAGCGGGAAGCTCGGGAACTGGTTGACTTGTTTTATGAAGAACTGCGAGCATCCCTTGCAGTAGGTGAGCAGATCAAACTTTCCGGTTTCGGCAACTTTGATCTGCGTGACAAAAAAGAAAGACCGGGCAGAAATCCGAAAACCGGAGAAGAGATACCCATCTCTGCACGTCGCGTGGTGACGTTCCGGCCGGGACAAAAACTAAAAGCCCGAGTAGAGGCCTATGCTGGAACCGGGGAATAACGACGAACTACCTGCAATACCTGGAAAACGCTATTTCACTATCGGTGAGGTAAGCGAATTATGTGCTGTAAAACCGCATGTTCTCAGATACTGGGAGCAGGAGTTTCCGCAGCTCAAACCGGTAAAACGTCGCGGTAATCGACGTTATTACCAACGCCAGGACGTGCTGATCATTCGCCAGATCAGGAGCCTTTTATACGATGAGGGCTTTACGATCGGTGGTGCGCGGCAGCGACTGATGGGCGATACAGCCAAATCAGATGTGAGCCAAAGCCAGCAAATTATCAAGCAGTTACGAATAGAACTTGAACAAGTTCTTAAGATCCTGCGCCGGTAAAATACTAAAGTCCTTGAGCAATTTCCGGTGGCAAGTATCATTGCCGCCGTAACTCGTTGTACAACCCTCGGTCGGGGCGTGGCGCAGCCTGGTAGCGCACATGCATGGGGTGCATGGGGTCGGAGGTTCGAATCCTCTCGCCCCGACCAATTATCAAAGGGTGTATTCCAATGGGAT
>DDIS01000159.1 GCA_002338615.1 Proteobacteria bacterium UBA1844
ATGCACCACGTCAGAAGACATGATTGATCGCCCCGATTAACCCGCCAGCCAGCAATGCCATCGATGTGGCCATACCAATAACGAAGCCCATGCCGCGAGATGCCGGATCTTTCAGGTAGCTCGCACGGTAGATGAAGCGACCGGCGATAAAAGCCAGCCCGAGAACGGCGCCGATGCGCGCATCAACGTAAGTACCGAACAGCCAAAGCGCGGGAAGAAATACGACCAGTTGCTCCATCGTATTCTGTTGTACACGGAACGCACGCTCGAAATCCGGGTGTCCGCTGATGGCCGGCGCCTTTATGCCGTGTTTACCACGCTCCTTGCCAACCAAGGCTGAGAAGACCACGAATTGCACCAACGCCAGCACTGTAACGATAGCAACGTATTCCACAACAGCTCCTCCTTCACGAACCAATTCTTACCTGACCAACAATGTACACGCTTTTCCCGAAACTCGTATTGGCTGCGCTTATCGCACCGCTCATTGCTCAATTTGCGTCTCGGCTTCGAATAACTGCTCCAGCAACCTGTGCCATTCGATGTAACGCTGCTCTACCCAGAACTCAAGTTCGGCAATGCGCTGTTCCATCGCGTCCACCTTTGGCCCCACTTCATTGTTAAATGCGATGGCGAGCTTATCCTGCTCCTGCTGGGTAATCCGATGGAACTTGTAGTTGTCGTAAATGTTTTGTATCGATTCGTAACTGCCCCGCTCCAGGTTGTCGGTCGAGGTCGCGGCCCAGCGTGCATCTTCTTTTTCGTACTCCAGCGATTTCCTGCGGTGCTCGCGCCACAGTGCATAAATCGATGCAATTTCAGAATTGAGTTCTCTGAACTTGGTATCCACCGCATCGGTGAAAATGTATTCCACTCCGCGAATGCGTTGTATCCGCTCGAGCATCGGATCGTTTGCGGCCGGCAGACGTTTGAGGGAAAACGTCCCGTCGCTGCCTTCGTTCAGGTACTGGCCGAAGGCCGATGGCGCAAGCCGGTTGCCGTACCGTATCAGGGAGATGTCACTGATACGCCGCAATTCCGCCGCGTCGCGTTGCCGTTGCGCGGCTTCGAGTTCAACGGCAACCTGGGCGAATACGGGCTGCTGTATGCCGGACTTGTCAGCAACCGCCCGGGTATCCGCCACCGGACCGGAAAACGCCTTGTCGAGCCATACATGGCCGCCCGCGTCCACCGCCCGGATCTTGAGCGCCAGAACAGCACCGTCGGAGCGCAGTATGGTCCCGGTGACGAGCAGCTCCGCCGCGATATCGGGCTCCGGAACCACGCGCACCGCCCCCCAGTCGTGGCTATTTGCCAGCGTATCTCGCAGCACAAAGGGCAGAAAGCGCGCCTCCACCTGTCGTATGCGCGGAAAAATCTTGAGGTCACGAAATTGCGACTGGTCATCTGGCACACCCGGGTCGAACACGGCAATAGACACGTTCAACGCGACTCGTGCTGATGACTTTGCGGTCGCCGGCTCATCCGCCCCGGCCGGCGAGAAACCCGTAAGCACCAACGTAAGCAGCATCGCGGCAATGCGCACTTGCCGCATCAGGGTTTCACTTCGCTCGTGCTGCAGACGCGCTTCATGCTAAGCGTCTCAATGCACTCGAATGAGGATGGCAAATGCTCGAACTTTTTGTAGAAGCGACGCAGTGAAAATGGCAGGCGCGATGTTTTCGACGTGACCGTGGTAATGACGCGCAGTTGCTGCCCGTCATCCGACTTTGTAAAGCGATGCGTCACCTGCAGACCGTCCGGCAACACCAGGTTGGATACGAGATCCTTGCCATCCCAGCCGCAGACTTCATTGCCGTACGGAGACTGGTTTGCTTTCGTGGCACCATTATAGAAACTGCAAAGCATGGCGAAATCGTCTTCGCGCTCGATGCTGATCTCGTGCTCGTCCTGGGTGATTGTAAGTACGTCCGGGCGCGTGATGAGTTCGGCCAGGCGTGCCAGTGCGACGACCGACGCCATGTCATTGGATGATGGCCCCACCATGACCGAATTGCCATTGTAGTACTGGTCCTGCGACGTGCGGCTTAGCTGGTAATAAGCCTCGCGCAGGACGGCGTTAACGTCATCGTCGCGCGCGTAGTTCCTCTCCCAGGAACCGCTGAGGTCGCTCGGCAGGGGCCCATCGAAATACCGCATTTCCTCTTTGATCACGGGCGCCGTGGTACAGGCGCAGACGCACAGGGTGACAGTCAATATGACAGAGATACGCAGCATGGCTTATGAAGTTTCGGTCCTGGGCGCTTTTTGATCAAGCGCCCGGCCCCGACTCGCTTGTCACAATTTCGCCGAGATCCCCATCAGTGTATCGGCCAGGGCTGCGCGCCGCTTCGTGGTGGTTGCATCGCCCTTCCCCTTTGTGACCTCTCTTGACAAGGCTTCGAGCTTTCTTGCGAGCGCCTTATCGCGGGTTCCCGTGCCAATCTGGGATTCCGACTTGTCGAGCGCGGCCTCGAGCTCCGAGATTAACGATGCCGCAAGGCCATCGCTACGCTGGAGCTGGTCGAGGTAGGCGCGTGCCACTACCGGATCGGCCGGCCAGCTCACTGGAAATTGTTGCTGCGGGTTGAATACGCCACCCTGGTCCGCGAGCGTGGCAGCCGCGATCTCGTTTTCAGACAGGTATTCGCTAGGCAGCAACGCCAGCACGTCCAGGCCGCGTGCAATCTCGGTACCGTAGATCTTGCCGTTGTACCAGTAGGTCGACCAGTAACCGCCCAGAATCAGGTGCTCCGCATCGATCGGCCCGCGGTCGAAATAGGCGATCTCGAAAGGCTTCTCCGAGTCCGTGAAATCGATCACCGATACGCCACCCTGGTACCAGGCCTGCACAAAAATATCCCGGCCCGGGACCGGCACGATAGAACCGTTGTGCGCGACACAGTTCTCTTGCTCAAGCTGCGGCGCCGGCAACTTGAAATGGCCACGATATTTGAGCTTGCCATCGACGATGTCGTAGATGGCGTCCGCACCCCAGGTCAAAGGGTCGTAAGCACGGCAGCGTGGCCGACTGCCACCCCCCCACTCGTCCGTGAACATCACCTTGTTGCCGTCGTTGCTGAACGTCGCCGAATGCCAGTAAGCAAACCCCGCATCGACCACGGCGTCCATGCGCTTTGGATTCAATGGATCGGAAATATCGAATAGGATGCCGTTACCCGAGCACGCACCGGCGGCAATGCCGCGCTCCGGAAAAACCGTGATGTCGTGGCATTGATCGGTTTGCGAGGTCTCCTGGGTTTCCTCACCGTGGTCACCCCCACGCCACAGGCCAGCGAGCGTACCGTCCTCAGGATCGGCGAACACGGCCGGGCTGCTCACGATGCGCGCCTTGCCCGGATCTTTGACCGGGATTTCAATAACGTCGATACGAAACAGCGCGGTACGGTCATCGCCCGGCTTTTCATCGACGCAGCCCGCGAGCTCCTCCCCTTTGCGCACGCTGGAAGTGCCGGAGTTGTAAACAATGATCTTGCCGTCTTTGCCGGGCCCTTTCACGACCGAATGCGTATGCGAGCCGCGACAGGTTTGCACCGCGCCTACCTGCTTTGGCCGCGTCAGGTCGCTAATATCAAAAATGCGCAGGCCACGAAAGCGTTCCTTGCTGATGTCTTCGTTGATGCCCTGCAGGCCACAGTCAATGCGCCCGCGGGTCTGTTCCACGGACATGATGAGCAGATCGTCGACGACGGAGACGTCGCCTTGTCCTCCCGGACAAACGACGGAACTCACCTGCTGCGGCAGACCATTCGCATCCAGTCGGTAGATGTTGAACCCGTGATAACTACCGGCCACCATCACATCGCCTGAAAACGCCATGTCCGTGTTGGCAAAACTCAACAGTGGATAGCGTTCGTCCTCTTCATCCTTTTCGGTCTTAACCTTTTTATCATCTGCATCAGCGTCGTCCTTTTCTGGATTCACGGGCGGTAAACCGGCAGGATTCTTCGGATCATAAAAACCTGGCGGCTTTTGCAGAGAGCCCACCATTTTCAGGTTAAGTATTGCCTCGCCCGCGTTATCGAAGCCAGCTGAAAGGCCGGCGCGCGGATCGGGCGACAGGCTGATCAGAAGCGCGTGCATGCGCTCGATCTCGGTCGTCTGGCTATTGGTCACGTCGTTTGTGAATTCGAACAACACGGGGTCGTATGCGGTACCCGGAAGTTCCAGCAGGTTCTCGACCATTTTCACCGCACCTTCGTGGTGTGGAATCATCAGTTCCAGGAACATGAGGTCGAATTCGGTGCCGTCGAGCGATGCCAGCTCCGTCATTTGTTCGGGTGTGGCCATGCCGGCCATCTTGTGGCTCGTATGCATCGCATCGTGTGCGGTCGGTTGCGGCACCTTTTCGCCGCGTTGCCGCAACCACTGCTGCATGAACTCGATCTCGTCATGTTGCGAGGCATTGATGCGACCGGCGACATCGACAAGTTCCGGCCGATTGGTGCGATCGGCCACCAGCGCTGCCATCTGCAGCGCCTGGTTGTGGTGCGGGATCATGTCCTGCATAAACTGCACGTCGGCCGGCGAATAGCTCGAATCTGCGATCTCGATGGCCTCTTCGGCGGTCAGTTCGCGCACCGATTCGCCCGGAGCGCCCGGTTGAATGATGGGGACCTCGGCCAGCGTAACGTTGACAAGGCACAACAAAAACGCAGCGATTGATGCGCGCTGGTACAGCTGAATCAGGGTGGGGACGGAAATATCCATCGGACTCGCTCCTTATGCTTTATTCTTGTACCGCGCTCGCCGGGCGGTTCGTATGGCGCAATCTAGCAAAAAAAACCCCGGCGGGCGCGTGCAACACTAAAATTAAGGGATGAGACATGAGACCAGAGAATTTCCATATGACTGAACGCCAGCAAGATCTGCAGCTATCGCAGCGGACCGCGACCGGACCATGAATCGTATCCTGGTCGCAAATCGCGGTGAAATCGCCATACGCGTCATGCGTGCTGCCAGCGAACTCGGTATGCGCACGATTGCCATTTATTCCACGGAAGATCGATTTTCGCTGCATAGGAGCAAGGCCGATGAAGCCTACCTGGTCGGCCAGGATAAAGGCCCGATCGATGCCTACCTCGATATAGAAGACATCATTCGCGTCGCGCTTGAGCATAAAGTCGATGCCATCCACCCTGGTTACGGCTTTCTGTCCGAGAACCCGGATTTCGCCGAAGCCTGCGAAGTCGCGGGCATAAGGTTCATTGGCCCAACGCCTGCAAGCATGCGCTTGCTCGGCAATAAGGTGTCTGCTCGCGCACTTGCGGAACGCGCCGGTGTGCCGGTCATGCCCGCAAGCAGTGTCTTGCCGCGCTCGGTCGATGCGATTGCTGAAATCGCGAGTGCCGTTGGCTTTCCGGTCATGCTTAAAGCCAGCTGGGGCGGCGGCGGTCGCGGCATGCGGGTGGTCCGCGATCTTAAGCAGTTGACGGAGGTATTACCGCTTGCACAACGCGAGGCGAAATCCGCCTTCGGAAATGACGATGTTTATCTTGAAAAGCTGGTGGGCAATGCGCGTCATATTGAAATACAAGTGCTCGGTGACAGTGCCGGCAACCTTGTGCACCTGTATGAGCGCGACTGCTCAGTACAACGCCGCAACCAGAAAATTATTGAACGCGCTCCTGCCGTCTTCCTGACAGACGCGCAACGCAAGGGCATTTGCGACGCTGCATTGCGCATCGGCCACGCTGCCGAGTACGTGAATGCCGGCACGGTGGAATTCCTGCAGGATGCGGATACGGATGACTTCTATTTCATCGAGGTCAATCCGCGGATCCAGGTCGAACACACGGTCACGGAAGCCGTCACGGGTATCGATATTGTCAAAGCGCAAATACGAATTGCGTTTGGCGGCCTGATTGGCAACGAATCCAGTGGCGTTCCAAAGCAGGAAGACATACGCGTCACCGGACATGCGATCCAATGCCGGGTCACGACTGAAGATCCGCAAAACGGTTTTGTGCCCGACTACGGTCGTATCCTCGCGTATCGCAGTCCGGCTGGCTTCGGCATTCGCCTCGATGCGGGCACCGCGTATTCCGGTGCCATCATTTCACGGCACTACGATTCGTTGTTGGTCAAGCTAACTTCCTGGGCACCCACGGCCAAGGAGTGCGTTGCGCGAACCCACCGAGCGCTGTGGGAGTTTCGAGTTCGCGGTGTCGTGACGAACCTGCGGTTCCTCGACCAGGTGATAACGCACCCGGCATTTGAAAACGCCAGTTACAACACGACCTTTGTTGATACGACACCGGAGCTGTTCAACTTACCGAAAAAGCGCGACCGGGCAACGCGGGTTCTGACGTTCATCGGTGAAACCATTGTGAACGGCAACCCCGAGGTGCGGGGTCGGCCGCAGCCCGCTGAGAAATCCATACCGCGCTTGCCGCAATGGGAAACCGGCCAGGCCCCGGCGGGCACCCGGCAGCTGCTGGACGAGCTGGGCCCTGAGAAATTTTCCCGGTGGATGCTGGACCAGAAACGAGTACTGGTAACCGACACGACCATGCGTGACGCGCATCAGTCCCTGCTCGCGACGCGTATGCGCGGTGCCGACATGTTCAGGATTGCGCCACATTACGCCACTCATGCCGCAGAACTTTTTTCCGTTGAATGCTGGGGTGGCGCGACCTTCGATGTGGCGATGCGCTTCCTGCTCGAAGATCCCTGGGAGCGGCTCGCACAACTTCGCGATGCCATGCCGAATCTGCTGTTGCAAATGCTCCTGCGCGGCTCCAACGCGGTTGGCTACACGAATTACCCCGATAACGTCGTGCGGTACTTTGTGCAGCGGGCGGCGGCTAGCGGTGTCGACCTGTTTCGTGTATTCGATTCGCTCAACTGGGTGGAGAACATGCGCGTGGCAATCGATGCCGTTCGCGAATCGGGACGCTTGTGCGAGGCAGCCATTTGTTACACCGGCAACCTGTCCGACCCGCAAGAAAAAAAGTACACGCTGGACTACTACCTGGAGCTCGCAGGCGAGCTGAAAGCCGCCGGCGCACATATTCTCGGCGTCAAGGACATGGCCGGCCTGTGCCAACCGAACGCGGCGCACACGCTCGTTGCCGCGTTGAAGCGTGAAATTGGCTTGCCTGTCCACTTCCACACCCATGACACGAGCGGGATTTCTGCCGCATCGGTACTCGCGGCAGTCGCTGCCGGCGCCGACGCGGTCGATGCCGCGATGGATTCCATGAGCGGGCTGACATCGCAACCGAACCTGGGTTCTATTGTAGAAGCGCTGCGCCATACCGACCGTGACACGGGCTTGCAATCGGATGCGCTGCGAACCTTGTCAGCGTACTGGGAACAGGTACGCAGCGGCTACTCGGGGTTCGAATCCGACATCCGGTCCGGCACGTCGGAAATCTATGTACATGGAATGCCGGGCGGGCAATACACGAACCTGCGCGAACAGGCACGTGCGCTGGGTATCAAGGCTCATCGCTGGCCGGAAGTGGCCGCCACTTACAATACCGTCAACGACATGTTTGGTGACATAGTGAAAGTGACGCCGACGTCCAAGGTTGTTGGCGACATGGCGTTGCTGATGCTGACCAGTGGCTTGACCCGCGAGCAAGTCGAGGACCCTGATGTTGAGGTTTCCTTCCCGAATTCGGTTGTGCAGCTTTTCCACGGGGAACTTGGCCAGCCGGTCGGCGGCTTTCCGGAAAAGTTGCAGCGAAAAGTCCTGAACGGCGCATCGATGCTGCAGGAACGACCTGGCGTAGCGCTTGAAGCAGTTGACCTCGACGCGAGCCGCAAGGCTGTCGAGAGCGAAATCGGTCGGGCGGTAACGGATAATCAACTCGCGTCCTACCTGATGTATCCGCAGGTGTTCTGTGACTACGCAGCCAAGCGAGCGGCCTACGGTGACCTCGCAATTCTGCCAACCCACGTGTTTTTCTTCGGCCTGAATACCGGTGAAGAAATTTCGGTTGATATCGAACGCGGCAAGTCGTTGATAATCCGCTTTGTAGCACTGAGCGATGCGCATGATGATGGTTACCGGACCGTATTTTTCGAACTGAATGGCGAGCCGCGTTCCGTGCGAATACGTGATCAGTCCAAAACGCCGTCGCGACCTGCACCACGGCAGGCCGAGGTCGGCAACGCAAGACAAATAGGCGCGCCGATGCCGGGCAAGGTGATCACCGTATCCGTCAAACCCGGTGACAAGATTGAACGAGGTACCGTTCTCCTGACGCTCGAGGCCATGAAAATGGAAACGACTGTGCGCGCCGATTCAGCAGGAACTATCGACGAAGTTTTGGCCGAACCCGGTGCGGAGGTCGACGCAAAAGAGTTGCTGGTAACGCTGGCGTAATAAATTGCGGAATCGCCTTAAACCGTCGCGGCAAGATGCCGCTCCTACGGACGACGAGATACCTTAAACCGTCGCGGCAAGATGCCGCTCCTGCGGACGACGAGATACCTTGAACCGTCGCGGCAAGATGCCGCTCCTGCGGACGACGAGTTATCTTGAACCGTAGGAGCGGCATCCTGCCGCGATCGTCGCAGAATCGCGCCGGGGACGGCGCTCCTACGGGCCGGGTGATGTTGCGGGGGGAATTCCGAATCAATAACTGACGGCGGCGCCGTCTTCTGCGCGTGAATCTGCGGCACCCAGGAACACAGCGTTTTCGCGATCATGGTACACACCCATCGCCGAGCCGATAGAGCCGACGCGTCGCACGCTGTGGCCAAGGCTTTCGTACAGCGAGATCGTGTCCGGCGAAAAGCAGAGCTCTTCTACCAGGGTCCGGTCCGGCAGCCACTGGTGATGAATCCGGCCGGCTTCTATCGATTCGGCAATACTCATGTTGTGGTCGATCACGTTCAGAATGGTCTGCAGCGTCGTATTGATGATGGTCTTGCCGCCCGGTGTACCGGTCGCAAACACCGGCAGGCCATTCCTGGCGACGATGGTGGGTGTCATGCTGGAAAGCATCCGTTGCTCCGGGCGAATCCGGTTGGGTTTCGTGCCAATGCGGCCGCTGACGTCGGTTACACCCGGCATGGCGTTGAAATCACCCATCTCATTGTTGAGCAAGAAGCCCGCACCTTCGACGACGATGTGTGAACCGTAGCCCCACTCGAGCGTGTAGGTCAGCGACACCATCGAGCCGTCTTTGTCGGCAACGGACAAATGCGTCGTCTGATCGCTTTCATACGCTTCGGCAAACAGTGCAGGATCGCTTACCGATGCATGCACAAGACTGATGCTGCCGCGCAAACTGGCGGCGTGCTCTTTCGAGATCAGTGTTTCGACAGGCATTTCCGGGTTGAAATCAGGATCACCAAGATAGCGCGCCCTGTCTGCGTAAGCCCGGCGCATCGACTCTGTAAGCAGGTGCAGGTATAGCGCCGAGTTGTGTCCCGCTGCGGCAAGGTCGTATCCCTCGAGAATGTTCAACATTTCGACGAGCGCAATGCCACCCGAACTCGGGGGAGGCATGCTGACGATCTCGTAGCCACGGTAGGTACCGCGAATCGGATCACGCTCAACCGCCTCGTACTTTGCAAGGTCCTCGAGCGTGATGAGCCCGCCATTTTCATGCATGAAATCGGCGATCAGTTTTGCGGTTTTGCCGCTGTAGAACCCGTCCTTGCCCTGCCGCTGTATTCTCTCGAGCGTATTCGCAAGGTCCGCTTGCACCCACAGGTCACCGGGCTCATAAAAGCTGCCGTCCTTTTTCAGAAAGCTTTTCGCCGAACTCGGATACTTGTCCCAGAAGTCTTTCCGATTTTTGAAATCGCCCTGCAGTTTCCACGTTAGCGGAAAGCCCTCGCGTGCCAGACGCACGGCCGGCGCAAGCAATTCGGACCAGCGCAGCTTCCCGTACTTGCTGTGCGCCATCGCGAGCCCGGCAACAGTGCCGGGCACACCGACGGCCAGGATGCCCACGTGATTCGAGTTGTCGCGGACGCTGCCATCTTCGTTGAGGTACATATTTTCGGTCGCAGCCAGTGGCGCTTTTTCACGAAAATCGAAGGTCGTCGCGTCACCGTCCGCGCCGTAGTAGACCAGAAAGCCGCCGCCGCCAATATTGCCGGCCGAAGGCCAGGTCACCGCAAGCGCAAATGCCGTAGCAACGGCCGCATCGACGGCGTTGCCGCCCTTCTTGAGTATCTCGACGCCGACCTCGGAGGCGATTGCGGAGGATGTTGCCACAACGCCATTCTTGCCGCGTACGGCGTTGCGGCCCGCAGCGTCGCTGATGCTTGTGGCCAGGAGCAGTGCTGCAGAGGCGGCAACTGCGATGAGGTGCCGTATGGCGTACATATGCGTCATTAGTGATTCCGTATTGGAGGTTTGTACAACAGGTTACATTTCGTGGTGGCGGGCAACAACTGCATCGCGCAGCCGTGGGCGCCGTAGAATTCGACCGATTGTGGTTATACACGCGTATCATTGCGCTGTCCGGCACGACGACCAAGCCACCCTTTACCTGACGAACAGGCTTGGCCAAAGGACAGATGGCAAGTTCGAGGTCAGGTTCGCGGGTGTTGCGGTGGTAAAGTCGAGATTCTATGACCAGCCAAAAATTGCGGATCTCATTCCTTGTGCTACTGGCGATTATCGCTAGTGAGGCCGTCGCAGATGATAAGTCCACTGGAACGGATACCGAAGCGAAGACCGACCGCGAGATTGATACCCGGCCGGGTATGGCGCCGGACATTCGTGATGATGAATCCAAACTGAAAGTGCAACACGGCAACTTCGTAGCCGTGCCCATTCCAATATCCAACCCAACCCTGGGTGATGGCCTCGTCGGTGGCGCTGCGTATTTTTACGCACAGTCCGACGAAAAACAGCAATCCCAACCGGCATCAATGACGGCGATCGCCGCGATGTACACAAGCAGCGACAGCAAGGCGCTCGGCATTGCGCAACAAAGCTACTGGCGGGATGACAAATGGCGCTTTACCGGTGCCACCGGGGCCGCCGACATTCGCTTGTCGCTGCTTGCACCGGACGAATCTACCTCTGGCCAGAGCGTTGATTGGCGAATTAAGGGCGAGTTTTTCTATGCAAAGCTCGCGACTCGCGTCAGAGGCAACTGGTATGGCGGCGTGCTGACCCGGTTGATCAATGCAGAACAGAGTTTCGAGACACCGGCATCGGACGATACATTCGACATGTCATCAGACATTCTGTCCGTCGGCGTCGGTGTCTACGCCGAATACGATACGCGTGACATGCCGATCAGCAGCTACAGTGGTCGCTACTTCAAAGTGGACGCACTTTTCAATGACACCGCGCTTGGCAGTGATTCGACGTATCAATCGTACAATGCGGCCTATCGCTCCTATCGCCGCTTGAACAAATCAATCGTGCTTGCCTGGGAATTGCAGGCCTGTCACCGCAAGGGCGATGCCCCGCTCTGGGATGCCTGCACGGTCAAGTTGCGGGGCTTTCCGGCAACGGATTATTTGGGAAAAGCTTCGGGATCCGGACAGGCGGAGCTCCGCTGGCAACTGAACAAACGCTGGGGCCTGGTTGGCTTTGCTGGTGCCGGCATCTACAGCAGTTCATTCAATGACATTCGCGAGCACCAGGCCATCCCCAGTTACGGCATCGGCGTACGATTCTCAGTACTGGCGGCCAAGCGTGTCAATTTAAGAGTGGACTACGCACGCTCGACCGATAGCAATGCTGTTTATGTCTCCGTTGGTGAGGCGTTTTGAGATCATTCGCGCAACGCGCTCTTTCTACGCCCTCGCGGCTCGACCCTTGAATAGCGCTGCTCGCATGCTGCCCTCGCCAAAGTGCTCATCCAGTGTTACGAACATGCTGTACACCACTGTTGCTATGAACAACCATAATTGAATTGCCCAGAATTGTGGCCATGACATTCCGTCCAGCAAGTGCGCATTGCCCGCAGAGAACGATCCGAACTTTGACCAGAGCGGGATCACTTCCTCGAGGTAGCGAAAGACGAACACGAGGCTGCTGTAAAGCAAGGTCCGCCAAAGCACAGGAACTATTAAAGGTTTGTCCATAAACTGCCGGCTAACGCCCAGCGCGTTAACGATCAGGATCGCCTTCGCAACGATTAGTGCGGCAATTAGAGCGGTCGCGACAGCCGCCCATTCTATTTCATATGATTTTAGAATCAGCGACTTCGTCAACATCAGCAAATGAAACGTGGCCCAAAAATAAATCGTCGGAGCGATCGCTTCTTTGAGTTCTTTTTTGACTACCGCAGCAATCTGATGAATGTTCATTTTATTGGCATCCTGGTCAATTGGTTACATTTCGTGATGGCGGGCAACAACTGCATCGCTCAGCCGCAGGAATCGTGCCGCATTGTTGTAAAAGATATCGCGCTTCTGCCCATCGCTTAGAAACGGTGCTTCTTCGATAACCCGGATGCTACGTTCAATCGTTCCGGGCCAAACCATATGGTCGGAACCGAACAGCACACGCTTTTCGTAACCCGCTTCGACAAGACGCTGCAGGAACCTGTAGAAAGCCGGTCGGGGTTGCGAGTAAACGATAACGCCGACCCCGACATACACCTGTGGATGTGCATACAAGACAGTGAGCAGATCGTCGATCATGGGAAACCCGGCGTGCATGATATAGACCCGCAGTCGGGGGTGACGAGCCAGCACTTCTTCCAGTGTCAGGGCGCTGTGCAAACGCGCGCGATAGCCGGTAGCGCCGAGGTAAATTACGCCCGGCGGACCGTTACCCAGATGAATGCCAACCGGAATGTCCAGTTTCTCGGCTATTTCCCAGTACGGCTCCATACGCTCGTCGTCAGGCGCGATACCAAGATATTGATTCGTGACTTCGGCGAGCACGTCCAGCTTGCCATCCGAATGCATCTGTTCCAGTGACTCGGGTGAGGGCATGCCCGGTTCTATCTGGAAGCCCAGACCTGGAAAAAAGCGCCCTGGCGCCGCTTTCATCCATGCGGCGACCAGCTCTGGCGTACCACTGAGCACCCCAACGACGTTGAGATACTCCATCGCGGCGATGGTTTGAGATTGCAGCTCCAGGTCCGTCATCGGTGACCAGACTGGATCGTCGCATGGCGGGTCCTTGAGCAACCCCATGAACAGCTCACCGTAAGGCGTGGCCGGATCCCAGGCCGGCACCGGGAACGGTGTACACATTGCGACGGGCGGCGGACCCTGATGGTCCGCCGGTAAAGCGTGCATGTGCACATCGATAATCGGTAGCCGTTCTTCGCTGTTCGCAAACACACAGACGAGGCATAGAAGTAGTGCTGATACGCGCATAGTCATCCCCCCCGGACGAAAAAATGAGCGGCCGCTTTGTCAGTGCGGCGTAAACACAGCTTACCACTCAGGGCTCAGCTACCGTTGAATGCTGGTTACTCAGACGATACTGCCTAAATAAACCTGACACCTTTTTGGACACCTTTTTGTTGCGGTCCGACGGCCTCCTAGACGACCCCGAGGGCGCGCATGGCCTCCGCCACGCGGACGAAACCGCTAATGTTCGCGCCCAGCACGTAATCGCCCGGCGCGCCGTACTCCTTTGCAGTCTCTGCACAGGCATCGTGGATGTTATGCATGATCGTAGCGAGGCGCTGCTCGGTTTCCTCGAAGGACCAGCTGTCGCGGCTGGCATTTTGCTGCATCTCGAGCGCCGAGGTGGCGACGCCGCCCGCATTGGCCGCCTTGCCAGGCGCGAAGAGCACTCCGGAATTCCGGAAAATCTGCACCGCATCCGGCGTGCAGGGCATATTGGCGCCTTCGCCAACCGCAATTACACCGTTTGCAATGAGCGTTTTTGCATCGTGGCCGGTCAGCTCGTTCTGGGTAGCCGACGGCATCGCTACATCACATGGCACATCCCAGATAGAGCCACCCTTTATATAGTGACATCCGGCACCCTTGACGCGCGCGTATTCAGAGATCCGGCCACGTCGCACCTCTTTAATTTCCTTCACGAGCGCGAGATCGATGCCAGCTTCATCCACGACGTAGCCATCCGAGTCGGAGCACGCGGCGATCACGCCACCGAAGGCCAGGATCTTCTGCATTGCATAGATCGCCACATTGCCAGAACCCGACACCACGCAACGTTTGCCATCGAAGCTGGTAGCGCGCGTGCCGAGCATTCGTTCCACGAAATACGCGCTACCGAATCCGGTCGCCTCGGTTCTGGCGCGTGAGCCACCGTAGGAAAGCCCTTTGCCAGTCAGTACCGCTGCCTCGTACCGGTTGGTCAAACGCTTGTACATGCCGAACATGTAGCCGATCTCACGGCCGCCGACGCCGATATCGCCCGCCGGAACGTCCGTGTATTCGCCAATGTGCCGGTGCAACTCGATCATGAAGGACTGGCAGAAGCGCATGATTTCCCCGTCCGAGCGACCCTTTGGATCGAAATCGGACCCGCCCTTCCCACCACCGATCGGCAAGCCAGTCAATGCGTTCTTGAAGATTTGCTCGAAACCGAGAAACTTGATGATGCCGATATTGACCGAGGGATGAAATCGCAGACCGCCCTTGTAGGGCCCGAGGGCTGAATTGAAATGCACACGGAAACCACGATTGATTTGCACATCGCCCTGGTCGTCTATCCACGGTACCCGGAAGATGATCTGACGCTCGGGCTCGCAAATCCTTTCGATGAGTGCGTCTTCGGCAAACTCGGGACGCTTCGAGATGACGCGACCAAGGCTTTCCAGCACTTCGCGAACCGCCTGGTGGAACTCCAGTTCCCCCGCATTGCGGTGTATGACCGTGTTCAGAACCGGCTGCAGTTTTTCATCGATTGAATTCATAGCTTAACTATCAGGAATTTTCGGGCCGGCTAGTGTACGTCTTATCGGCGCAGATATGGAGCAACTGATAGTTATGCAAGTTTTGCGAGTGAATTAATGCGCTCGGATTCGTAACGCTGGCAGAACTGCGATACCGGCGTTGTGGGATAAACGCGGAATATGGGAGGACAAGGTCAGATCGGTGCACGGATCTGACGCACACGATGGCCGAGATCGTCAACCGACAAATCCGGTCGCCACTATTTCAACTACATGAACAGATGCTGGACTAGGTCTTGTCCTTTTTCAGAACCAGGGCATCGTACTCACGGCTGTCAACCAATGCCTCAACGATTACGGGTCCTTTCATCTGGAACGCGCCAACCAGCGCAACTTCAAGCGATTCGACATCGTCAACTCTAATAACCGGGGCGCCGAAAAAATTATCTCCACCGACCGTTCCATGTTTTCGGATTGGAGTGCCGTAAATCGGGTTATGTTTCTTCTCCTGTTTTATCCGGATCAATGCCAGGTCATTGTCTGTCAATAAAATAATGACGACATTTAGTTCCTCCCTGACGGCCGTCGCTATTTCCCCACATGTCATGAGAAATCCTCCGTCACCTACGACACAACAAACGGCTTTTTCCGGGTGGCACAGTTTGGCCGCAATCGCCGATGGAATGCCAAAACCCATCGATGACCAACCGTTCGACATTATTTGTAATCCGTTTCCAGGTGTCCGCCACTTCTGACCAATCAAATGAGTATGTGCACCGACATCACAAGTCATGATGCCGTCGTCAGGCAGTACTTCACGGAGAACATCCAGGGTTGCGCAGGGACCCAATGTGGTGCTGTGAGGTGTCAACTTCTCAAACAGAATCTCTCTGTGCGCTCGCAATTTGTCCATGTCCCATGCACTTGATACAACAACTCTTGATTGAAGAAACGCGATGGACTTTGCCAGATCACCGATAACCTCAGCGGCCAGGCTCACCTGTTCAGGATCAATATCTGCAGGAAAATTATCAATATGGACTAGCGGGGCATCAGGAAGCCACGACTCGTAATTAAACTCTATCGGATCGTAACCGATTGAAACAACAAGGTCTGCTTCCTTATGGATTTGTCCTACCTGGTCGCTGAGCGCATGGAACAGGACGCCGGCATAGCAGCGATGGTTTTCGGGAACAATACCCTTTGCCATCGGGGTCAGTACAACCGGAATATTCAACTTTTCTACGAATGCCAATACTGCATCGTCAATTCTCGCTAACTTTGCACCAAGTCCGATGGCTAAAATTGGCCGATTTGAGCTCTTCAGGAGCTCTACAACTCCAGTTAGCAATGTTTCATCCGGATTTGCTGCGACAGAAGCTGACGGCAAGTCACGAAATTCGTCAACCGCTTCCATCGCACTCATTCCAACGGGTAGCCCGATGTGAACCGGACCTGGACGGCTTGATAACGCAACAGCAGCAGCATCAAATATCGTTTTTCTTACATCTTCTGCACGCAATCGCGTGCTCGCTTTGGTTATTGGGGCAAAAAGTGCCTGGTGATCGATGCCCATTTGTACGGTTCGGCCACGCAGGCGGGCGGGCATTTCGTCGGTTAACGCTAACATTGGTGATCGATCAAGAAGCGCGCCGCCAACGCCGGTACTGAGATTGGTAGCCCCCGGGCCAAAGGTACCAAAGCAAACACCCGGTACACCCGTCAGCCGTCCGCAAACATCCGCCATGAACGACGCACCACCCTCATGACTGGTAAGAACGAAATCGATGCCATCCGTCTGGCGAATTGCCTCCAGATAGTCCACCCAGCCGCCACTCGGTACACCGAAAATGTGCTTGACGCCGATCTCTTTTAGCGACTCAACTAGTACCTGGGCTACTGTTTTCATTCAATCACTCGTAAGCAATTCACTGGTTACTCTCCTCGCCGGTAAAGAAACAGACGTACTTCAAATTCGTAAACTCGTCTATACCCTGCCGGGCGCCTTCGCGACCGTGGCCGGATTGTTTAATGCCGCCAAACGGTATTGGTGAGCCGGTAATTTGTGTTGTATTCACACCCACCATTCCATATTCGAGCTCATCACTGAGACGCCAGGATCTGGAGGAATCGTTCGTATACACATAAGCGGCAAGGCCAAATTCGGAATCGTTTGCTGATTCAATAACTTGTGTTTCGTTGTCGAACCGTAATATCGCAGCGACCGGCCCAAAGGTTTCCTCCCGAAATATCTTCATGTCGGGTGTAACGTCGGCCAATACGGTCGGCTGCATAAAGTTGCCGCCGAGGTGGTGACGCTTGCCACCGGCAACCAATCTTGCCCCGTGCGCGAGCGCGTCTTGTATGTGTTCAACACACTTGCCTATTGCGCGTTCATTCATTAACGGTCCGATCTGGACACCTTGCTCAAATCCATTGCCTACTTTGAGTTTCTCCACCGCCGCGCCAAACTTTCGGACAAAGCGATCGTATAGATCGGCATGCACAAAAATGCGATTGGCAGCCAGACAGTCCTGACCGGACGTCTGAAACTTCGCGGCCATCGCGGCTTCAACAGAGACATCGATATCTGCATCTTCAAAAATAATAAGTGGAGCGTGTCCACCAAGTTCCATGCATGTCCGTTTTACTGTGGACGCGCATAGCGAAAGCAAAAGCCGGCCAATTTCTGTAGACCCGGTGAACGATACGGCGCGAATATGTTTTGCGGTGCAGAGCTCCGGAACGACAACTTCCGGCTCACCTGTCAACACAGAGAACGTTCCTTTCAAGAGCCCCGCTTCTTCGGCAAGTGCGGCAAGGGCCAGGGCAGAAAAAGGTGTTTCCCTGGAAGGACACGCGACAACGGTGCTTCCAGCGGCCAATGCTGCTGCGGCCTTTCGTACGAGCATTGCTACAGGGAAATTCCATGGGGTAATTGCAGCGACAACGCCAATTGGTTCACGCTTAACCAGCATTTTTCGAGATGGCAGATGACTGGGAATTATTTCGCCGTACAGCCGCTTTGCCTCTTCCGCAAACCAAAACGCGAAACCGGCTGCATATTCAATCTCGCCGATTGCTTCGGTTAGCGGCTTTCCCTGCTCAACGGTGAGTAAAGATGCAAGAGACATCTTGTTATCGACAATGAGCTGTCCCCATCGATGTATGGTCTTTGCGCGGTCCTGGGGCAGCAATTTACGCCAAGTGAAAAATGCGACTCTCGATTCAGCAATAGCGCGCTCGATTTGCGCGACACCCAGATTGGGAACAGTACCGATCAGTTTTCCGGTTGCGGGATTCGTAACTCCAAACGATGTACCGTCGTCTGCATCGACCCAGCTTCCTCCGAGAAACGCCTGGTGCCTCAGCAAGTGCTCATACTCGGGAATATTATGGGACGTGGTATGCGCGCTTTGCGCGGACGTTGTTTCGAAGCTTCTCATGGCTTTTGAAATCTCAAGACGCGCCGGTGGAATGGCTTGGTTGAACTTATGACGAGTTTGGTTCCTGGCGTGTCCGTGCGACGAATTTGATGTCCCGACTTCGGATACGCATGAAACGCAATCCATAAACGGCCGCCCGGCAACGAAGATACAGTGTCGATTGAATATTCGCTTGAGATGACAGATCCTGCTCGTGCCATCTCAATTCACCGTATCGTTCGTTGCCGGCCATCAGTCGCGCCGACATTCCTAAAGTGAAGCAGGACATAGACGGAACGAGGTCAGATGGCCTTGATCATTTCGCGCCATCTGGTCCTTCGTTCACGATGGCTCGGGCGAATCGAAACAGTACTAGGGCTTATGAGCGCGCATACTGATTTTCTTCTGTCCACGGCGACCAATTTCGCGGCCGAGTTCCTCAAACCGTTCGAGATTCTCATGTATCTTGGCAAAAATGTAGGTCGGCTCAACACCTTCGGGTGGGCCGAAGAACCGAGCCTTACCATAGGTTAGAAAAAGGCCATAGCCGACAACATAGAAACCGACTTCACCAGGTGCACCGTAAATCCATGGATTCTCGCTGTAATCAGGGAAGTCGCTGTTTGGCCACAAGCCGTGGTCTCTCGACATCTTTTTTAGCGTTTCGTCGTGAACCTGAAGTCCTTGACCGCTCCAGAACTGATGATAGGTAACGCCTTCGTAAGGCAGGATGCTGACGATCGCCGCAGCTGTCTTAGGCGCCTTTTCCCACAACAAGTCGGCGATGAACACGTCGTCCCCGATTTGAATTTCAATCTGCTCGACGTCGTGCGCTTTAGTGGGCGCTACTACAAGCTCATCTACACGATTATCCTGAGCATGAGCGCTTGACCAGATCACGCTCGTGCAAAGAGCGGCAACGAGTAGTATTTGGTGCTTAACAGTATTTGTCGACATTTCTTCTCCTGATAATCGCAAAATAGAATAGCTTCTAGTCATTGTACGAGTAGATGAGTGATTCCAGCGTCATAGTTGTTTTGGGAAACAGGAATCACATCAGCCTAATTGAAGTCGGCACGTAAACGTAAGTACCAGTAATCCCCTGAGTAGTCCCAAGGCGTATTGCGACTGTAAATATTGCCATCGCCGATGGTTCCATCCGCATTGGCTTTATCCAGTGGACCGCGTGTATTGGCAATATTCTGAACACCTAATACAACGGTGTACTTTTCTGCAAATGTGTAGCCTGCTTCAAGATCGAAAATCCAATCGCCGTCGTAACATCTGTCGGTATATTTTTCAAATCCACCACTAAGCGCAGCAGGCTGGCAGTTCGACGTATAGCTAGGCGACGGTGCACCGTTCGGGTTTGCGTTTTTCCACCAGGTCGGATCGGCTGTGTAATCCGCTTCAACCCAGTCAGAGTAGTAGCTGGCTCTAGCTGTTAACCGGAGTTCGCCGAGAAAGTGATCGTACGTGAAGATTCCTCGATTCCTCGGGTTGAAATGTTCCAGATCGGATACTCGGTTGCGGTCGACCTCTTTGCCAACACGTTCGACATCAGTTTTTGTATAGTTCCATGCTGCCGTCAGACTTCCCCTTCCTGCGCTACCCCAATCGGGTGCCCAAGTAGCAACCAGATCAGCTCCCACCGTTTTGGTATCGAAATCGTTGGTATAGAAATTGACAGAACTCAGCGAATCGGCACCTGGTATTCCCAAATACAGGAGACACTGCGGCAAACTGAGCCCAACCGGGCAGTTCGCCGACGCCGGCGGTGTACCGGTTGTAATATCGATCGTTCCAGTTGTTGTTATCCGGTCCTTCAGCTCGATTTGATAGCCGTCGATCGTTACGTTTATTGTATCTGTGATATTCCACACCAGGCCCAACGACAGGTTGGTTGCATCTTCCGGCGTGAGCGCTGCGCCTCCCAAGGCTATTGCAATTGGATTCGTCGGCGGTATCAAGCCACGTTGCTGAAGCTCGCCGTTGACCGTAGCGGTGGTAATTTTGGTCAGGTTATTTTGACCCGGCGTCGGTGCGCGGAACCCCGTGCTCGCTGAACCGCGAACGGCAAAGTTATCCGTGAAAGCAAATCGACCGGAGAGTTTTCCATTGGTCGTTGTCCCAAAATCTTCGAAATCCTCAAACCGGACTGCCGCGCCAAGAGTCAAGCGCTCTGTCACATCTGCTTCAAGGTCAAGATACACAGCTGTGTTTGCCCTGTCCCAACGTCCTGCTTGTTGCGGACCAAATCCCGCAAAGCCGTGCGACCCTACACTAAGGTTGATGAGCGGGGTTACGCCGTCGCTATAATAGTTAGGGTTCAGTGGATCCGGATTGACGACCGCGAAATCACCAGCCTCCCATGACGCTTCCTCGCCGAGGCGCGTTTCAAATTGTTCATTCCGGTACTCTGCACCAAACGCGACGTTCAAATCCGAGGCAAACGCGCTAACTGCTATGGGATAGACGAAGTCTGCGTTGAGGTTTGTTTCAGTCTGCGTATAAGAGCCGGTGTCGAAATTCTGCTTGAGAACACCGTTGACAACGCCATCAGGACCGTTCGAAGGATTCCATGAGTCCTTCAGATAGAACTCAACTTCATTGCGCCCGACGCTTCCGCTGAAGTCATAACTCATTCCATTGCCGAATGTACCTCGAATTCCCATTACACCAGATGAATCCGTAAGATCTCCGCCGAATCTTGGCGTGTAACCGCCAGGAAGAACTTGATTCAGCGCCCAGCAGTTAGCTGGAAGTCCCTGTAGTGCGGCATAATCGGCCGCGACGGCGGCCTGGTCTAATGGAACTCCGTTGCCGCCCGAACCTGGGGATGCTAAAGCTGGGCAGGTGGATACTTGACCTCCCACTCCGGGAATAATATTGGTATCCACGATTGCGCGAATCCCATTCTCTGTGTACACGTTGCCACGGTCATTTGGGTTGCGGAAGAAAAAATCGCTTTCAGTTTGCCGACTTCCGTAGTTACCGAAGAAATACAGTTCCTGTGAGTCAGTCAGTGGTGTAGCCGCGTTCAAAAAGATATTGACATCGTCACGAGTTTCCGGATTTCCGAAAATTTGCGTATAGGGTTGGCGAATACTTGCCTGTTGCTCGGGGTTTCCGGAAGCAAGCAAGGTCGCCGCATCGGTCCTTTGCATGCTACGGACGGTTCCATCAGCATCTCGCCACTGCAACGTGACGTTTGCAAAGCCATCACGTCCGAGAGCGAATCCGGCGTTCGCGGCTAGTTGTACGGCGGCGCCATCGCCCGCACCATACTCGCCATAGCGCGCTTCGACTGTCAGCCCTTCCGATGCGTCATTCAACACAAAGTTCAGCACGCCAGCAACCGCATCGGACCCATACTGGGCCGAAGCTCCGTCACGCAGTACTTCCAGTTGCTTAATCGCTAACGCCGGGATTGATGCAAGATCAGGCCCCTGCGAGCCAGCGGTCAGACCACCGCCACCACCAATCACCGCAGATCGATGGTGTCGTTTGCCATTAATCAAAATCAAGGAATTGTCGGGCGGCAACCCACGCATAGTGGCAGGGCGAACTAAAGTAGCACCCTCCTGAATTGCGAATCGAGGGACGTTGTATGACGGCAGCGTCGTTCTAAGCATGTCGTCCATGTCGCCAGTACCCATGTTCTCGAGTTCCTGAGCGGAGATCACGTCGATAGGGACCATTGAGTCAGACGCGGTGCGTTCCGCGCGACGTGTGCCGGTCACAATGATCTCTTCTACCGAATCTGTCGCGCCCTGTGCATGTACTGCTGGGCCTATGCTTGGTATCAAGAGCACAGCAGCGGAAGCCATTAACATACGCCTTAGTCGTGTGAACACGTGCCTTCTCTCCTCGAAATTTGTCGAATTGCTTGCATGCCGCGAGTGTCCGTTGGCAGATAGCCTCGTTGAGAAACTAATGTCAGACCGCACGTGCGATACAGAACGCAGGTTGGTTGTAAATTGCACATGATATCCATGTGGTATACCATTAGTATCCCATCTAGATTCCAATTGCAATACCAGCATCTTTCGAGCACCTGACTTGCTCACACGCAAATGCCTAGCGCTTTTTTAGAGATTTATCCTGCAGGCGGCTGATTGCGACATCGACAGGCTGGTCGAATTAGAAAATATGAACAGCAGTACAGCAGTTTGAAAAATTCTGTTGTTATGACATGGCCTTTCAGTTGACATGAAGTAAGTCCCGCAAGACTTCGATCCGATTTTGGCAGCGTGTGATTCGCCATCAGAAGCTCAACGGTTGCGCGGGAAAGTGACCAGAACGATATTGCCCACCATGACCAATCACTTTTGCAACCCGTCTTGAACACAATGAGTGCAACCAATGACCGATGACTTTCTAAACTTTATTTCTGGAGTCAGCGAGATTCTGTGGGGACCGTGGACAATGATTTTTATTGCTTTTGTCTCGGTGTATCTTTCGGTTCGAGCACGCTTTTTTCAAATTACAAACATTCCCTACATCATACGTCACACGATCGGCGAGTTGTTTAATCGTCGCAACGAGAATAGTCACGACCACATAACACCATTTCAAGCCGCAGCAACATCTCTCGCGGGAACGGTTGGAATGGGAAACATGGCTGGCGTAGCAACGGCGTTATCGATTGGCGGTCCAGGTGCCATTTTTTGGATGTGGATCATTTCACTGTTTGGAATGATCACGAAAACCGCTGAAATTACTCTTGGAGTCCACTACCGCGATGTCGATGCGCAGGGCCAAAGACATGGCGGCCCAATGTACTACATTGAAAAAGCACTTGGCTGGCGTTTGCTAACCGTACTATTTAGCGTTGGTGTAGTCATTAATGCCTTTTTTAGCTCATCCTTGTTACAAGCTCATACTGTCGGACGGGCATTCAAAGCGGGCTTCGATATTAGCCCCTACCTGGTCACAGGCATCATGGCCATTGTTGCCGCGTTGGTTGCTCTCGGTGGTATTCGTCGAATTGGAAAGTTTTGCGAAGCAACCGTACCAATTATGGCACTAGTATATCTTTCGGGTGCCATGATTATCGTTCTCGCTAATGTTGAAACGATTCCAAATGCCTTCCTCAGTATATTCAATTTTGCTTTTGCGCCTGCTCCTGCGATCGGTGGGTTTGCCGGAGCGACTATAGTTGCATCAATTCAGATGGGAATGGCTCGCGGAATGCTGTCGAACGAAGCCGGTCTTGGCAATGCACCAATGGTTCATGCAAAAGCGACTACCGAACACCCTTTCAAGCAGGGTCTCTGGGGCGCTGTAGAAGTTTTTTTTGACACAACAGTAGTCTGCTCGGCGACAGCTATTGTGATTCTTTCATCGGGCGTTTTAGAAAATGGTGCATCCGGCATAGAGCTCCTGATCGACGCATTTGGAACGTTCTATGGGCCTCAAGTAGCAAGCCTGTTCATCTCATTTGCCATTCTGTCGTTCTGCCTGTCGACGCAAATCGCTTCTTTTGTCTACTTTCGTACCGCGATTGACAAACTACTTGGGGGAAAAGTCTCCCGGTATCTAACGTGGATATACTTTTTGCCCGGCGTTCTTTTTGCAGGCGTATCAAATGTTGATCGACTGTGGGCGCTGGCCAATATTTCGGTCGCCGCAAGTGCGTTGCCAAACCTACTTGCTCTGCTATTCCTCAGTGGGGCGTTCATCGCATTGATGAAAGACTATCTGACTGGAGAATGTGTATTCGCAACGCACATAGTCGATATCGAAAGACGATACGTAAAGATGGCCAAGGGCAAGTCCTTTCGGACGCCGACATGAATGATGCCTTGTTTTTAATCCAGGTCGAGAATTTTACCATTTTCAAATCTGCCAACGATCGCAAAGGCTATTTTACTGACAGGTCTGCCCGTTATACATGCCCGAATACATGATCAACGACCCAGTGCATACCGTGAAGGCGGTCTTGGAGCAATCCATGCTTTTCGTAGATGGATACATCGCCAAATCGCACCTTCGACACATTGGAAGCGATCTATCCAAAACAATAATATAGAACTGACCGTCTCTCCGGACGCCGACGTTCTATCCGGCCAGGAATATATATGAGTAAGTTTGACTTAGTGATTGCCAGCGGCACCGTAGCGAATTCTTCCGAAACCTTTCAGGCGGATATTGGCGTCAAGAATGGGAAGGTAAGCGCGATAGCTAAGAATCTCACTGATGCAGAGCTTGTTATCGACGCCAGTGGCAAGTATGTATTGCCAGGCGGGATCGAGGCACACTGTCATATTGAACAAGAGTCATCGTCAGGGCTGATGACCGCTGACGATTTCTATTCTGCAACCGTTTCTGCAGCCTATGGCGGCAATACTTGCGTTATACCTTTCGCTGCCCAGCATCGTGGCCAGTCCCTTGCGCACGTTCTGGAGAGCTACCACGGTAGAGCGAAGCCCAAAGCTGTAATTGACTATTCATTCCACATGATAATTACGGATCCAACCGACGATGTACTAAATTATGAAATGCCAAGAGCAATCTCACAGGGGATCACGTCATTCAAAGTATACATGACGTATGACAGGCTCAAAGTGGACGATCAACAGCTACTTAAAATCCTTACGGTGGCGAAAAAGCATGGCGCTTTGACCATGGTTCATGCCGAGAATGATGCCATGAACAAGTGGATGATCGACAAGCTCATTGATAGCGACCACACGGCACCAAAATACCATGCACCAAGTCACCCAAGAGCGTCAGAAGCAGAAGCCATCAATCGTACAATTGCTTTGGGTACGTTTCTGGACACGCCCGTATTGATTGTCCACGTCTCTACTGAAGCCGGAGCCAGGCTCATCGCCAAAGCACGATATCGAGGTCAAAAGGTGTTTGGCGAAACATGTCCACAATACATGTTTCTGCACGCCGAGCAGATGGATTTGCCGGGAATGCAGGGAGCAAATTTATGTTGTAGCCCTCCACTGCGCGATCGGGCTTCCCGAGACGAAATCTGGCGTTGCCTTCAAAACGGTACATTCCAGGTCTACTCATCGGATCATGCACCGTATCGCCTCGATAGCACCGGGAAACTACATGCAGGTCCCAATGCCAGCTTTCCAAAAATCGCGAATGGCCTGCCGGGAATCGAAATGCGCTTACCCTTGCTCTTTTCCGAAGGTTACCTAAAAGGACGTATATCCCTTAATCATTTTGTCGCGTTGGCAGCTGGCAACGTGTCTAAGATTTACGGTCTGGATCATTGCAAGGGTTCAATAACTGAAGGTAAAGACGCAGACATCGCAATTTGGGATCCAACTCTCTCGCGGGAAGTGACGGCTGATACTATGCACGATGACATGGGTTTTACACCTTATGAAGGTATGCAAATTACAGGTTGGCCGACTACTGTAATTCAGAGAGGTCGTGTAATTATAAGAAACGACACTCTTCATGCCGACCGCGGCGCGGGCAATTTTATCCGGCGACAGCCTGTGGATTGCACCGGTATGCCCGGCCGCCTTGAACCGGAGCTCGACCCCAATTGCAATTTTGGTGTCGACTTCAACCTCTGATTTTGCGGGCTCGCGGCTCGATGAGAGCAGTACCGGTTCGCACGGCAAGGTGAAATACATGCTCGATTGCAACATAATATTGCGTGTTATTCAGGTAATAATCGACCACCGGCCAGAATACGAATAGGATTCGGACAAAATTATGTGGCACAGATTTTAGATACGGCGGGAGCGAATTGTTGAAAACAGAAAATGCAACTGGCGCGAGTTTGAATCAGACTGCATACGATATTATTTTGCAGCAGATTATGGATCGGAAGCTTGGTGGCGGGACCATCATTCAGGAGCGTAAGGTAGCTACGGAACTGGGCATATCGCGAACGCCGATGAGGATGGCGCTCGCGCGTCTGGAGGGCGAGGCGTTTTTGACCCGGCTGTCGGAACGTTTGCTGGCTGTGAGAACAGTTAGCTTACCGGAATGCCTGGATGCAATCGGTATTCGAAAGCTCATAGAACCCGAGGCTACCCGGTTGGCAACCCCACGAATCGAGCTATCTGTACTCGAGGATTTGAAAGGACAACTTTCGAAATTAATGACACGGAAGAAAGCGGATTTGAGGATGGAGTGGGAATTTGATGACAGGTTGCATCAGACGATCGCCAAGTACAGCGGAAATCTGGCAATGGTGGACACAGTTGCGAGATTGAGACGAACGACCAGGCTTTTCGTACATCTGAAGGTTGCTGAACCATCATCCCTCTCGCACGGAGGTAATGAACACCTGAAAATTATCGAGGCTATGGCAAGCCGCGACGCCGAAGAAGCCGCAAGGGCCATGTACGTACACCTCGATAATTCGTGTGAAGGAATATTGAATAAGCTCCATTAGGTATTACGAACCAGTAAATATTACGAGCACGTTGGGTCACTGGCCAAACTCTCGACAGGCTATCGCGACAAGTGTGCAATTTTCCTCCGCCGAATCTGTGCAATTTACGCCCGCCGCTTACAACGCGTGATTGTGAATGAGTTTTTGGGTCGCTTCGCCTGGTGTCCGGGTCGCGCGTAACAATCTCCTGCGTCTTGCCACAATTTGGCGCACTAGCGACCAGGATACTTCCGGAACCGGCATCGCTCGGCATCGCGATATTTTGGCGCAGCGCCTGCGCATTGCCGCCAAACGCGTAATTACCAAGTATCGCGCTGCGCCAGCCGGCGATTGAATTACTAGTAAGGAAGCGACGCGGGCCCTCCGTATCAATCGTCACAGGCACGGTCTGCCGAAGACTTGTCTTGACTTCTATCCACTATTGAGATAATTTCTCCCAATCATGGATACGGTCCACAATCACGCGCTCGCAGCATTCCGCTTGCTGTTTCGTCCCTTGGCGCGAATCCTGCTTCGCGCCGGCATAAACTGGAAGGAACTCGCCGATGTCGGCAAGGCAACATACGTCGAAGTTGCCAGCGACGAGTTTGGCATTCGCGGTCGCCCGACCAACGTATCGCGTGTCGCAATCCTGACCGGTTTTACGCGGCGCGAGGTGCGACGCCTTCGGGGCCTGCTCGAGAACGACGAACCGCTCGTGCTCGAGCGCATGAACTATGCAACCCGGGTGTTATCGGGCTGGCATCAAAACGAAACGTACCTCGATAGTAGTGGTGCCCCGCTGCCGCTGCAGGCGTCGGGTGCTACGCCATCCTTCGAGTCACTGTGCCAGTGCTACGGTGGCGATGTCCCGGCGACGACGCTGCTGAAAGAACTGAAACACGTCGGCGCCGTCAAGGACGACGAAAACGGCAAACTGCTTGCCGTATCCCGCTATTACATGCCGGTGTTGATGGATCCCGAGCAAATGTTGCGCTCCGGCAGCGTACTGGCGGATGTCGGCACGACAGTAGCCTACAACCTCCACCGCGACGAAACCGATCCGAGCCGCTTTGAGCGCCGCGCGACGAATACCCGTATCGCCGCAGAAACGGTACCCGCATTTCGCGAATTTATCGAAAAAGAAGGACAGGCCTTCCTGGAACGAGTGGATGCCTGGCTGACAGAAAACGAACAAACGGAGCCCGGTGCACGCGGCCACATGCGCGTCGGACTGGGTACATACTGGATTGAAGAAGATTACCTGAAGAGGAAAGGGCCATGAAGCCGAATAAGCTGATCGTTCTGTTTGGATGCGCCGTACTCGCCGCCTGCGGTGGCGGTGGCGAAACGCAAACCGCAGGCATCGACGCCGGCGGCGAACCGGCGCCAAACGCCACAGTCGTATCGAAAGGGCGCATCTCGGGATTCGGCAGCGTCATCGTCAACGGCGTGCGTTTCGAAACGAGCGGCGCAACTATCGTGATCGACGGCAAGCCGGGAACAGAAGCCAATCTCTCGGTCGGCCAGATCGTCACCATCACCGGCACGATAAGCGAAGACGGCACGAGCGGTACGGCGAACAACATCGCCTTCGATGATGACGTGCAGGGTCCGATATCGGCACTCGACGCCAGCACCGGCACACTGGTTGTCCTTGGCCAGACCGTCAACGTCACAGGAGATACCTCGTTTGACGACGACATCAGCCCGCGTTCCATAGACGGTCTCAACATTGGCGACATTGTCGAAGTGTCCGGTTACGTTCGCGCTGACGGCACTATCAACGCCACCCGCATCGAACTGGAATCGCCCGATGACGACTTCGAGGTGACGGGTATGGTGAGCAATCTCGACGCCGCCACGTTCACCTTCAATATCAACGATTTGACGGTCGACTACAGTGCCGCGAATCTTGGTGACTTCCCGAACGGCGCCCCTGAAAACGGTCAGCGAGTCGAAGCCAAGGGCGACACACTCGGTGCCGCCGGCGAGCTGCTTGCCACCGAGGTTGAGCTCGAGGATGACGCTTTCGGCGATATCGACGAGGTGGAACTTGAAGGACTGATCACGCGATTCGACTCGGCGACGGATTTCGATGTCGCTGGCATCCCGGTCACTACGAATGGCAGCACGGAATTCGAAGGCGGCACCATTGCGAACCTCGCGCTCAATGTCCGCATCGAGGTTGAAGGTTCAATTGACAGCGCCGGAGTTCTGGTCGCTGAAGAGATCGACTTCGAGGAAGACGGTGTGCTGCGGGTTACGTCGCATGTCGAGGACGTACAGGGCGATCAACTGACCTTGCTCGGCATCACCATCACGACAAGCGCAAAGACCGAGTATGAGGATGACAGCAGCCTCAGACTGCGAAACTTCGGCATTGATGACATCAGTGTTGGCGATTACCTCGAGGTACGCGGTTTCGACAGCGCGGGCAATTTCATTGCCACGCGAGTGGAGCGTGACAACGATGACACGGACATCGAGCTGCAGGGCTTTGTTGCGACCGTTAACGATCCTGACTTCACGATCCTCGGAGTGACCATCGTCACGAACATCAACACCGAGTTTCAGGACGTGGATGATGTGCCGATAAGCGCCGCCGACTTCTTCGCACAGGCCGATGGAAAGCTGGTGAGCGTGGAAGGCACGCTAAGCAACGGACAACTCATTGCCGAGGAAGTGGAGCTGGAGGACTGACCGGATCCTTCGGGATCCGGTTCACCTCGCGTCAGGCCTCGCGTCTTAAAGCGACAGCTCGGTGACTTTCATGCCCTCGACCGACGCGCCGACTTCGAGCCCCGCGTTGGCAAGCACGAATGCCACCACGGGTGCACGCATCGAGGCTGTGTCGACACTGCCGTTGGCGCCAATGTTGGCGACCGCCACCGTCGCGTCAACGCCGGCCGTCCAGCCCTTGCTGTTGCGGAATTTGTCGAGCGCATCGTCCGTCATGAACATGTAAATGACGGCCTTCGACTGCGCACCCACCTG
>DDIS01000134.1 GCA_002338615.1 Proteobacteria bacterium UBA1844
ATAGCGCTCCGGAATGGGCGATAATGCCGCGATAACTCCCCGTCCACCGTTCAGCCGGTGTTAAAGCGGACAGCATAGTATAGGGTGAGCTGCCGCACTCTGTCCGGCAGGACGCAACGAGACCCAAGAATGGTTCCTGGCGAAACTCTGCGAAGTAACCAGAGCAACTTGATTCGTTCAAGGAGTTGGTGTCCGCACAGGAACTCAGGAGGTGTTACATGCACAGCGAACAACCCCGACGTGAACCTAACCCAATTTCAGGCTTGCTGATCACGGCCCTGCTGCTTGCCGCACTCGGCCTCGCAGCCGCCCTGCCCTTATTCGCCGACGAAGCCACGTGCGGATCGCTCGATAATGCTTACGGACCGTTCGATTATACCAATGCGGATCACCGCGCTAACCGCATCCCCATCGTCGAAGAAGGTCACTTCAACGACGACGTTCGCGCACTCCGTCGAGGCGTCACGAGCGATAGCCCAGGTCCGGATCTCGACTACACACTACGCGCCGTTCCCAATTACCACGATGCCTTGTACGCAATGGCCCGCTACAGCTTGCAGTCGGGCAATGACCAACCGGAAGGCTCGCGCTATTCAGTAGACTGCTGGTTCGATCGCGCTGAACGCTTTGCGCCATACGACGGCGTGGTGAACCTGATTTACGGCATCTATCTGCACAAGAAAAAACAATATCCGCAAGCGGAACAACAATATCTCGCGGCAATTCCCAAGATGGAGACGACCGCCGAGGTGCATTACAACCTCGGGTTACTGTACCTCGATATGGGGCGAATCGACGATGCCGGGGAGCAGGCCGAGCTGGCATACGCACAAGGTTACCCGCTGCCCGGACTTAGAATGAAACTGGCGCGGCTCAGTAAGAATCGCAGCGAATGAATTGCGCCGCATTTGACCGAAACATTCGCCACTCGACCACGCTGATGGCCCTGATTTTTGTCGCTTCGTTCGCCCGCGCGGGAGCGATCGACGATATAGAGGTGGGCCATTGGTACGAGATACCGGGTTCGAAACTCGAAGCGGCTTTTCCGACGCCGACGCCGCCCGGAATAACCGGACCTCGTTCGGTGATGGATGCCTGGTCGGGCGGCGCCTACGACAGCGTGCGGGACCGGCTTATCGTCTGGGGCGGCGGTCATTGCGACTACGCTGGTAACGAAATTTACGTGTTTGACATTGAAACCTCGGTCTGGACACGGTTGACCGAACCCAGCACGCAGATCGTCGAGGGCGTTTCACACTACCCGGACGGCTTACCGTCATCGCGGCATACTTACGATAGTTTAAGTTTTTTGCCAGGAACTGGCGAATTCGTGTCGGTGGCGGAGGGCGGATATTTTTGCCAGAAAGATGGCAACTACGAGCGCGCGACGGATATATTCAATTTCACATTGAATCGTTGGGACCGGGGCGCGAATTTTCCCGATATTGGCAGCTCCACAGGATCTGTATCTGCCTACGACCCGGTCACCGGACACGTCTGGGTGCACGGCTCCTATGGCAACGGCCGCCTCGCAGAATACGATCCCGCCAAGAACAAATGGAAAATCCACGGAGACAGTATTTACCTCTCCATTGACGGCGTTGCAGCGATTGACTCAAAGCGGCACCAGATGATCGTAGTTGGAGGTTGGGGAGAATCAAACATTCTGTTGGTGTGGAACCTCGACCGCCCAGGCAGAGGACACTCGGAACCAAAAAGCAAAGGTGAACGTGTTCTCGAGACGAGGCAAGCTATCGGTCTGGCTTATGACCCGGTTGCAGATCTGTACGTCGGTTGGGATGGCGGCAGCGACGTCTACACACTGGATCCTGACGGCTGGGTCTGGTCCAGGGTATCTCCGGCAGGTTCGAATACGGTGCAGGGTCCCGAAAAAAATGCCAATGGTACCTATGGCCGGTTCCAGTACATCCCTTCGAAGAACGCCTACATTGTTGTCAGCCGCACAGATGAAAACGTATTTATCTACAAGCTTACTGACCGCGCGGAACCTTGAAGCATACAACACAGGCGCAGAACGCCTGTCGCAACAACTAACCTGGAATTCGGTTTGGCGTTGATATCCGACAGGATTCCGTGCCGGGAAAATCGCCCTGATGACGCATTAATCTGCGTTATGTCCAACAGGATCTGTCGCCATACAGCGACAGAAAACACTAATAAAAATAAGATGTTACACTTGCACCGTATTGTGCGAATTCGAATCTTGACGGCATGGCGCAATTCGTGCATGTTGCCGTCGTTGTTGGAATAAAACTGCAAAAGGCAAACCTGTTGAAAAGCAGGGACGCAAAGCTACCGGTCTAAGGGTTGAGTCCTAGGACAGCGGAGCCGCCAGGAAACAGACAGCACGCCACGTCTGCTGCATCACCCGGCGTCCCCGCACCCCGATCACTTAAGGGCCTGGACATGGAGACGTCTGATATGAAATTAACCTGCGCGAAGCTTCACATTTTTCGTACCGCAACCTCGACCCGCACGCACCGTAGCCTTATTGAGAATTTGAAAATACATTTGCATAGGTTGCCAATTGCGCTGTTTTTTGTCGCGCCGCTGGTTCATGCGGCGGCAATCAGCGACCTGCAGGCAGGTCACTGGTACGAAGTGCCTGGCGCAAAGCTCGAAACAGTATTCCCTACTCCGACGCCGCCGGGGATGACGGGGCCTCGTTCGGTGATGGATGCCTGGTCGGGCGGCGCCTACGACAGCGTGCGGGACCGGCTTATCGTCTGGGGCGGCGGTCATTGCGACTATGCCGGTAACGAAATTTACGTGTTTGACATTGAAACCTCGGTCTGGACACGGTTGACCGAACCCAGCACGCAGATTGTCGAGGGCGTTTCACACTACCCGGACGGATTGCCGTCATCGCGGCATACCTACGATAGTTTGAGTTTTGTGCCCGAAACGGGCGAATTCGTGTCGATTGCCTCCGGCGGTTATTTTTGCGAGACCAACGGCAATTACGAGCGCGCAACGGACATCTTCAACTTCGCATTGAACCGTTGGGAACGGGGCGCGAATTTCCCCGACATCGGCGGTTCCACGGGATCGGTATCCGCCTACGACCCGGTTACTGGGCATATCTGGCTGCATGGAACCGGCGGTAACGCGCGCCTTGCCGAATACGACCCGATTGCCGATACCTGGCAACGACATGGCAGCGCGATCTATCTTGAAATCGACGGCGTGGCTGCGATCGACTCAAATCGGCACCGAATGATCGTCGTCGGCGGCTACAACGGCAACAACGGACTGATGGTATGGGATCTCGATAATCCCGGCGCCGGACACAGCAAACCATCGAGTTCGGGCGCTCGAAACCTCGAGAACGTGCAGGCCCCGGGTCTGGTTTATGACCCGGTTGCCGACCTGTACGTCGGCTGGAACGGCGGCAGCGACGTCTACACACTGGACCCGGACACCTGGGTCTGGTCCCGGGTATCGCCTGCGAGTTCGAATGCCGTGCAAGGCCCGGCGAAAAACCCCAACGGGACATACGGCCGGTTCCAATACATCCCCTCGAAGAACGCTTACATCGTCGTCAGCCGCACTGGCGAGAACGTCTTCTATTATAAACTCACCGACGGTGCTGGCCAGGCGCCCGGCGACCCCGCGCCGAGCATCGATTTGTCCGCGAACCCGCTGCAGGTAATGCCGGGCGATTTTGCGACGATTAGCTGGTCCACGGCCGATGCAAGCAGTTGTACCGCGTCGGGCAGCTGGGCCGGCAACAAAGCCGTTTCGTCGAATGGCGAGGCCTTCAATGAAACGGTTGGTCCGCTGAACACTGACTCCAGCTTTACACTGGATTGCGAGGGGCCCGGCGGAAGCACCTCCGCGAGCCTTACCATAATCGTGCAAAACTCCGCACCCACGCCGACAGTTAATTTTACCAGTAGCGAAAGTACCGTCGTCGAAGGCAGCTTCGTCACTCTGAACTGGACCTCAGCAAACACAGTCGACTGCACGGCATCCGGTGACTGGACCGGCAGCAAGTCATTGTCCGGCAGCGAGCAGGTAGGTCCACTGTCACAGACATCGAACTATGTACTCAGCTGCAACGGCGACGGCGGCACCGTGCTTTCGAGCGTGACGGTCCAGGTAGAGTCGGCAACGGCTCAGTCGCCGAGCCTCGACTTCAATTCCAACTCACTGGAAGTGGCTCCTGGCGATAGCGTTTTGTTGTCCTGGCAGGCCACCAACGCCGACTCCTGTCAGGCGTCCGGCGCCTGGTCCGGCGACAAGGCGACAACCGGTTCCGAATCAACCGGCGCCATCAATAACGACAGCACATACGTTCAAACCTGTACCGGCGGCAACGCATCAGTAAGCAAGTCGGTAACAATCCGCGTTCGGCAATCCACGCCCGGCACCGGGCCTGGAACATCCGCGGGCAATTTGAGTAGCGGCGGTGGAGCATTTGGCTGGTTGTGGCTCGCATGCCTCTCGATCCTGTACGCCGGTGCGCGAAGCCGGCATGTTTTGCTCGTCTGCATTATGTTCGCGCTTGCGGCATGCAACAGCGAAACCGAGGACAGTTCGAATTCGGGCGGCATTGCAGAACCGCCGACCGTGACACTCAACGCGGATGCGACCCAGGTGCAGTCCGGTGATTCAGTGACCCTCACATGGAGCACCGACGACGCACAGTCCTGCGAGGCGTCTGGTGGTTGGAGCGGCAATAAACAGACGGCGGGACAGGAACAGGTTGGCCCACTCAGTCAGTCCACGACATTCATCCTCAGTTGCACCGGGCCGGGCGGCACGGGATCGGCAACATTTGCGGTGACTGTCGAAGGCTCCTTACCAGCGCCGGCAGTGACGCTGTTGGCTTCGCCGACCACCGTGCAGAGCGGCCAGGCGGCTGAGTTGAGCTGGAGCAGCCAGAATGCGCGTACATGCACGGCTTCCGGCGGCTGGAATGGTAGCCGGGCGCTTTCCGGAACGGAATCGACGGGTGCACTGACGGCAACAAGCAATTACACGCTAAGCTGTAGCGGCGACGGCGGCGAGAATTCCGCGACTGTGACAGTAGCGGTAAGCGCTCAGGGTTCCGGACCCACACTCGACTTTTCCGCATCGCCGACGACGGTAGCGATGAACCAGTCGGCGACACTGGCCTGGACTGCTGGCAATGCCGATAGCTGTACGGCCTCGGGTGACTGGAGCGGGGACCGGGCGGTCAGTGGCAGTGAATCGACCGGCAGCCTGAACGAGAATTCGTCGTTCAAGCTGAGCTGCTCGAATGCGTTTGGCAACATTGAGCGCACGGTGGTTGTAA